>NZ_DGMV01000025.1:0-29869 GCF_002388575.1 Marinimicrobium sp. UBA4509 | reverse complement strand
CTTGCCGGCGCCGGGCTTCTTAGAGCGCTTCTGACGTATGAATGCTATCCTCTCCATAGCTACTTACGGTTGCGGTGGATGCCTCCACCAGATCCAGCCGCTTACACCGTAAAACCCCACCATTGCCCAGGCGAAATTCCATTCGATCACGTTTTTGGCTTCGTACTCGAACGCGGGCAGAGTGATATCCACCGCCAGGGATACCGCGCCCCACAACCACTGAATTGACACCAGGGCAAACTGCCAGCGAACCGGGGTAATGATTTCGGCCGGGAGTCGATTCCGAGCGCTGAACAGCGACTGCACGCAAATCAACTGGGCCAGTAAAGCAAAGGCGAAATGGAAAATGATGCCGGTGCGGCGCATGAACTCGTAGAAACCACTCCCGGTCCCGAGATAGTTTGTATACAGCACCAGCGCCAGGGCGGAAATGATACCGAGCCAGAGTGCGGCGGTGTGTCGGCGGCGTGGGCCTATGCGCTGGTTCAACCACTGCCACTGAAGCAGCCAGTAAAGCACCAGCAGCATGCTGAGTGGCATCATCAGGCCGCGAAACAGGAAAATGGCATCGCCGCTTCGGGCCGCCCGGCTGATGGAGGTGCAGCCGTCGAGGAAGGGATTGCATGCCGGTGCGGCCTGTTGGTACAGCGCGATGCTGTAGGCACCGGTAACGGCCAGTAGTGGTATCAGGCAATTGAGCCAGGCCAGAATGGATGCAGATCGACGCACAATACCTCCTGATACTTTTCACCGCTTGCGAACCAGACCACAAAAACAGAAGGTCGCGTTGGCAGCGTCCAGAACTTCTTATAGTCTACGGCCAACTATTCGCAATACAACAATAATAGAGGTCATGGAACGTGTCCAAACGCAGGCAGACCAACCCCCAACAAACATCTCCCAACGCGACGCTCGGTCATCCGCCGTTGACCCGGATGGATCGGTGGCTGTTTTATGTCACCGCCAGTCTCACTGGCGCGACCGTCATGATGATCGAGCTGCTCGGTACGCGCATTATCGGCCCTTACTACGGGGTCAGCATGATTGTCTGGTCGTCGCTGCTGTCCACCGCCTTACTGGCGCTCTCGGTGGGCTACCTGGTGGGTGGACGTCTTGCCGACACCGCACCCTGGTTGCGGCTGTCCCACATCCTTCTGGTGACGGCGGTGCTGATTGGGGTGATTCCCTTGTTGAGCAAGCCGGTGCAGCTCGCCAGTAATGGCTTTGGACTGCGGGGTGGGGCGCTGCTCAGTGCGCTGATCCTGTTTACCCCCTGTCTGCTGACATTGGGAATGGTGGGCCCGTATGTCATCAAGACTGTCACCCAGGGCCTTGAGCGGGTGGGGCGAACCGCCGGGACGGTTTACGCGATCAGTACGCTGGGCAGTGTACTGGGCACGCTCTTTCTCGGGTTTTTTCTGTTGCCGCTGTTTGGAACCGAGGCCATCGTGGTCAGCCTGAGTTTGCTGATGCTGATCATGGCGTTTGTATTGGCACTCTATGAGCGTCAGCGCTTGAGGTCCGGGCATTCGCTGCTGGTCTGGGGCGTGTCCACGGCGGTGTTGGCGGCGGTGCTCTTGCTGGGGGTTGGCACTTCGATTGGTGAGCGGGATTACCCCGGCTCGGACGTCGTCTTCGAAGCGGAAACCCATTACGGCTGGGTCCGGGTCATTGATCAGCCGGAGCGCGGTATACGCTGGCTGATGTCGGGTGGCTCGACGATTGGTGCAGAAGATATGGAGACCGGGGTGGGCCTTCTGGGGTATCAGCAGGTTGTTGGTCAACTGCCCCGGTTTCATCCGGCCGGGGACTCGGCGCTGCTGGTGGGCCTGGGCAGTGGCCACCTGGTCAATACCTACGCCCGCTTCGGTGTACGCACCGACGCCATTGAAATTGACCCGGCGGTGGCTCATGCCGCGCAACAATACTTCAGCTTTGAACCGACGGGCGAGGTCGTGGTGGGCGATGCGCGCTATCGGATACAGCAACTTGAACGACGCTATGACCTGATTGTGCACGACTGCTTTACCGGCGGCGCTGAGCCGATTCATCTGTTGAGTCTCGAAATGTTCCAGACGCTGAAAGCCCGCCTGAAGCCCGGTGGTGTGTTGGCGCTGAATTTTGTCGGCCTGACCCACGATGGGGAACGCACCCCGGTGGAGGCCGTCGCCAATACCCTGGATCAGGTATTCGAACACCGCCGTACCTTTGTGTCCTCGCCGGAGGCAAGCTTCAATGATTTCGTGTTCGTGGTGTCGGACGACCCTCTGGAACTCAGTGGCCCCGCAGCGTCTCGCCAGTGGTTGCAGGCCCGGGAGGTGAGCGTTACGGGCGATACAGAGCTGGTGATTACGGATGACTTCAACCCTCTGGAAACACTGCATATTGCCAAGGCGGAGTACTACCGGGATCTGTTGATTGACCGGGTGGGTGAGTCAGTGTTGTTTTATTGAGCTACAATGGGTCTCCTTCACCGTGCCGGAGTCGTTGTTATGGCGGTCGTCGATAAACCTTTCTCTCAAGCCTGCGAGAACAATAAACAGCCCATACTGTCGGTGCTTGCACCGCGTTTCGCCACCCTGCGTCATGTGCTTGAAATCGGTACCGGTACCGGCCAGCATGCGGTCTATTTCGCTGCGGCCATGCCGCATTTGACGTGGCAGACCAGTGATCTGCCCGAGCATCATGAGGGCATTCAGGCCTGGCTGGCGGATTATTTCGGCAGCAATCTGAAACCACCACTGGTACTCGACGCCGCGCAGTCCCCCTGGCCGATCGAGCAGACCGATGCGGTATTTACCTCCAACACCTTCCACATCATGCCCTGGGAGGCGGTGCTCTCCCTGTTGGACGGGTGCGCGCGAATTCTGCCTCCTGGCGGCCTGTTGGTGGTTTACGGCCCCTTCAATGAACAGGGTGCGTTCACCAGCGACAGCAACGCCGAGTTTGATCAGTGGCTGAAAACCCAGGCGCCACACCGGGGCATCCGCAATCGACAGACGGTTGCCGAAGAAGCCGGGCAACGCGGACTGGAACTGACCGAAACCCTTGAGCTGCCCGCCAACAATCGCTGCCTGGTATTTGTGCGTCAGTAACACGATTGAGATCAGTGATTGATTAATGCCAGTGATGGTTTAATGCCGATGGTGGTTTAATGAAAGTCCCTGGACCGGGTGGACAGGGCATCCAGACGGTGGCTGAGATCTTCCAGGCGACCGGCGATCACGTGAGTGACTTCACCTTCCCGCTCCAGAATCCCGTGGACTTTCAATAGCCGGGCGGTCAGGTAGGCCTGTTTTTGGGCGCGGGCCGTTGCCAGCCAGACCACGACATTGCTGTTGCCGGTATCGTCTTCCAGGGTGATGAAGGTGACTCCGGCGGCGGTGCCCGGACTCTGTCGCCCGGTTACCACACCGGCGACGGCCACCATGGACTTGTGCTCCCGGGTGCACAAGTCCTTGGCCCGGGTAAAGCGACCGATAGCGCCAGCCTCATCCAGAAGAGTGATCGGATGACGATTCAGGGTCAGCCCGGTGCTTGCATAATCCTCCACCAGGTTGTCCAGCTCACTTGGGGCTGTCAGATAGTCCGCCTCGGGTTCGGCCGCCTTGTCTGGTTCATCAAGATGGGCAAACAAAGGCAGTGAATGACTCTGGTCCATCAGTGCCCAGCGGGTCTGGTAGCGGTTGTCACTGAGGTCATGCAGGGCATTGGCACTGGCCAGCGCTTCGAGGTCCCGCTGACTGAAACCGTCGGCTTTCAGTTGCGACACCTGTTGAAAACGGCGTTCTTCGCTCTGGCGGGGCTGTGCCACAAGCTGAGTCATGCCAGCCTCAGAGAGGCCTTTGACCAATCGGAAACCGAGCCGAATGGCCCAACCCTGATCGGTCTTTTCCAGGCCGTGATCCCGCTCCGAACGATTCACACAGACCGGTCGCACCTCCAACCCGTGACGGCGGGCGTCCTGGATCAACTGCGACGGTGAATAGAAGCCCATGGGGTGGCTGTTCAGCAGTGCAGTGTAGAACGCTTCGGGGTAGTGGTGTTTGAGCCACGCCGAGGCATAGGCGAGTAGGGCAAAGCTGGCGGAGTGGGATTCGGGAAAACCGTATTCGCCAAAGCCGCAAATCTGTTGATAGATACGCTCCGCGTACTCGCTGGTGTAGCCCCGGGCCACCATGCCATCGACCAGTTTGTCGTGAAACTTTTCCAGCTCACCGGTTTTCTTCCAGGCCGCCATGGCGCGCCGCAACTGATCGGCTTCCCCGCCGGTGAATCCGGCGGCCACCATGGCCAGTTGGATGACCTGCTCCTGAAAAATCGGTACCCCCAGAGTGCGCTCCAGAACGCCTCTGACTTCCTCGGAGGGGTAGTCCACGCCCTCTTCTTTATTGCGGCGTTTCAGATAGGGGTGGACCATGCCGCCCTGAATCGGACCGGGCCGGACAATGGCAATCTGGATCACCAGATCGTAATAGCAGGCCGGCCTCAGGCGTGGCAGCATGGACATCTGAGCCCGGGATTCAATCTGAAACAGTCCCACCGTATCGGCTTTCTGAATCAACCGGTAAACCGCCGGGTCGTCCATGGCGCCGGTCAGCTCGGAAAGGCTCAGTGAGCGGCCCCAGTGCTGGCGGACCAGATCAAAACTTTTACGCAGGGCGGTGAGCATACCCAATGCCAGAACATCCACCTTCAGCAGTCCGAGGGTTTCAATGTCATCTTTGTCCCACTGGATGACCGTGCGCTCGGTCATGGCGGCATTTTCGATGGGGACCAGTTCGTAGAGCGGGCCTGAGGAAATGACAAAGCCCCCCACATGTTGCGACAGGTGGCGGGGAAAACCGCGCAGCTCATTGACCAGCTGCACCAGTTGCTGGGCGGTTCCGGACTCCGGGTCCAGGCCAATATCGCTTACCTGCTGCTCCCACTGGCTGTCCCGGTCCCGCCGGTTGATGTTGCGAATCAGGAAGTCCAGGTGGGATTCGCCGATACCGAGTGCCTTGCCCACATCCCGCAGGGCACTTTTGAACCGGTAGCGGATAACGGTAGCGGCCAGGGCTGCCCGGGGGCGCCCGTATTTTTCATAGATGTACTGGATCACTTCTTCGCGCCGTTCGTGTTCGAAGTCCACATCAATGTCCGGCGGTTCATTGCGCTCTTTGGACAGAAAACGCTCAAACAGAACTTTGATGTGCCTCGGGTCGACAGCGGTGATTTCCAGGCAGTAACAGACCACCGAGTTGGCGGCTGAGCCCCGCCCCTGATACAGAATACCGCGACTTTGAGCGAAGACGACCAGGTCGTGGATGGTCAGGAAGAAGTGCGCGTAGCCGAGGCTGTCGATCAGATCCAGTTCCTTGTCGATCGTCGCTCGGACCGTTTCGTCGGGCCCTTCGGGAAACCGTTTCTGAACGCCCTGTTCGACCAGCTCACACAGATAAGAGAAGGGCGTTTGCCCCGGGGGGACGAGTTCCGCCGGGTACTCGTAACGCAGCTCGCCCAGATCAAAGGTGCAGCGCTCGGCGATATGGCAGGTTTCGGCCAGCCACTCGGGCTTGAACAGTTTGTCCAGTTTGGCGTGACTGCGCAGGCTCCGTTCGGCATTGGGGCAGAGCTTGCGGCCGGCCTTGGCAACGGTGGTGCCCAGCCGAATGGCGGTGAGCACCTGTTGTAGGGGCAGGCGCTCGGCCCGGTGCATCAGCACCTCACCGCAGGCGCACAAGGGCAGAGCCAGATCCTGACCGAGCTGCTCGCAGTGAGCAATCATCCGGTGCTCCCGGTGCGTCAGGTGGCGCCGCACGCCCAACCAGAGTCGACTCTCGTGGTGTTTTTTCAGCCACTGGCCCCAGCGCTGATCCAATGTTCCGTCTCCGCAGGGCAGCCATAACAACAATCCGTGCTGGATGGATTTCAGGTCCCACTTCTCCAGTTGGTACTGCCCCTTGGGGCTGCGCCGCCGGGCGTTACTGACGATCCGGCAAAGCTCGGCATAGGCCTGGCGGGTCGGGCAGAGCAGCACCAGATCCAACCAGGGAGGCAGGCGCAGCCGGGTGCCGACGATCAGGCGGGTCTTTGAGCCCAGCCGACGGTGCTCGGCGTAGGCGCGCACCACACCGGCCACCGAGCACTCGTCGGTCAGCGCCAGGGCCCGGTAACCCAGTTCGTCGGCCCGGTTCATCAGCTCTTCGGGATGGGAGGCGCCTTCCAGAAAGGAGAAATTACTCTGGCAGACGAGTTCGGCATAACTCATGATCGCACTTCAACTAAATACTGTTTGTATGTACAGTAATTGGATGCGGAAAGAGATGCAAGTGATTCAGTGACTTGGCCTAGCCGCCGGCGTGGGAATGTAAGATTCTGTAACAACCGTGTACCTTTATGGCGCCCTGTTGTAAGCTTTGCCCCACATCTAAAGAGCCCACCCCCGCGTATCCGTTCGGCTACAGGGTTCAACAGATCTTTTCCAGGGTTTCACTGAATGCTCCGGTGCCGGCAAACCAGGTTCCGGGACAGACTACGTTTCAGAGTTCAGATACCTTCGCGACGCGCGATTCAGGAGTAGAGGGAGCACACGCATGACCAAGCGAATGACCATAATGCTGGTGGCCGTTGCCGTTGTTTTCGGCGGCATTTTCGGTTTCAAGGCGTTCATGAATACCATGATTGGTAACTTCATCGATAACATGCCGGAGCAGCCTGCCAGCATCACCGCAACGGAGGCAAGCCAGCAGCGCTGGGCTCAGGAGACCACCGCCGTGGGCAGTTTCCGCGCCGTCAATGGCGCCCAGTTGACCACCGAGGCGAGCGGCATTGTCACCGAAATTCATTTTGAAAACGGCGATCGTGTGACGGAAGGGCAGCGTCTGGTGTCCCTGGACATCGAGGCGGACGAAGCCGATCTGCGCAGCCTGAACGCCGCCGAAAAGCTCGCCTCCATGGAGCTGGAGCGCTACCAGCGGTTGTTCAATGAAGGCAACAGCTCCAAGTCCGAGCTGCAGCGTCGTGAAAGTGAAGCCGCGCAGGCCACCGCCGCTGTCAAGGCGCAAGAAGCCCGCATTCGTCAGAAAACCATTCGCGCGCCGTTCGATGGCGTCTCCGGTATCCGTCAGGTCAACATCGGTCAGTACGTGTCACCCGGAAGTCCGGTGGTGGCGGTACAGGCGCTGGATCCGATTTACCTGAACTTCGATCTGCCCGAGCGTCAGTTGGCGTCCGTGACCGAAGGGATGCCGGTCAGGGTTCGCGTGGATGCCTATGGAGAGGCAATGTTCGAGGGCGAAGTGACGGCCATTGAGCCGGGTGTGAATGAATCCACCCGCACCTTTACCGTGCAGGCCACTCTGGAGAACCCGGACCAACAGTTGCGCCCGGGCATGTTCGGGCGGGTAACCCTGACGCTGGGTGAACCGCAGGATCTGATTGTGGTGCCACAAACGGCCATCCAGTTTGATCCCTACGGCAATTCCGTTTTTGTACTGAATGAAAACGAAGAGGACGAGCTGCGCGTAACCCGTCGGTTTGTTCGTACCGGCAATCGGCGAGGGGACCTGATTGCGGTCCTGGATGGTCTGGAAGAGGGCGAGCGCATTGCCACTTCCGGCCTGCTCAAGCTGCGCAACAACGGACTGGTGGAAGTCAATGACGACCCCAGTGTTCAGCCGACCAGTGAGCTGGAACCGACGCCGGCGAACCAGTAGCGCCTGAGGCCTTAAGGAGAACAATTTATGCGGTTTACTGACGTCTTTATCCGTAAGCCAGTGTTGGCGACGGTGGTCAGCCTGTTTATTCTGCTGCTGGGCGCGCGCGCGGGCATGGACATGAACGTGCGCCAATTCCCCGAAATCCAGAATGCCGTGGTGACGGTGAGCACCGCCTATATTGGTGCCGATGCCGATCTGATTCAGGGGTTCATTACCAAACCCATGGAGCGGGAAGTGGCCGCCGCGGAAGGCATTGACTACGTGCAGTCCACCTCCAGTGCGGGCATGAGTACCGTGCAGGCTTACCTGCGACTGGACTATGACCCCAATGAGGCGCTGACCCAGATTGCCGCCCAGGTCAACGCTCTGCGTTCCGACCTGCCGGAAGAAGCGGAAGATCCCGTGGTCAACCTGGCGGTGGGGCAGAGCACGGCGGCCATGTATCTGTCGTTTTACAGTGAGCTGCTCAATAACAACCAGATCACCGACTATCTGGTCCGGGTCGTGGAGCCGCAACTGTCCACCATTCCCGGGGTCCAGCGGGCCCAGATTCTCGGGGCCAGGACCTTTGCCATGCGCATCTGGCTGGACCCGGAGCGGATGGCGTCTCTGGGCGTGACCGGTTCCGATGTCATGGGCGCTCTGCGGTCCAATAACGTCCTGGCGGCGCTGGGGCGCACGAAAGGCCAAATGGTGGCCATTGATCTGAACGCCGGTACAGACCTGCGCAATGCCGATGAGTTTGAGGACCTGGTGGTGCGCTCGGAAAACGGTGCTCTGGTGCGTTTACGGGATGTGGCCGAGGTTGAGCTTGGGGCGGAGAACTACGATACCTCCGTGACCTTCAACGGCCTGGCCGCGACCTTCATGGGGATTGAAATCTCCCCGGATGCCAACGCCCTGGATGTGATCGCCGAGGTGCGCGAGGTCTGGAACCGGGACATTATCCCGGAGCTGCCCGAGGGGCTGGAAGCGGATATCCCCTACGACTCCACCGAGTACATTGAAAGCGCCATTGACGAGGTGGTGCTGACCATCATCCTCGCCCTGATCATCGTGATTCTGGTGATTTATGCCTTCCTCGGGTCGGTGCGCAGCGTGATCGTACCCGCCGTGGCGGTTCCGCTGTCGCTGGTGGGTACCTTCTTTCTGATGTGGATCTTCGGTTTTTCCATCAACCTGCTGACCCTGTTGGCCATGGTCCTGGCCATCGGAATTGTGGTGGACGATGCCATCATCATGCTGGAAAACATTCAGCGGCATGTGGAAGAAGGCATGTCCCGCCTGGAGGCGTCACTGCTCGGGGCCCGACAGCTGGCCTGGCCGATTATTGCCATGTCCACCACACTGGTGGCGGTATTCATTCCGCTGGGCTTTATCGGCGGTCTGACCGGGGTACTGTTTGTCGAATTCGCCTTTACCCTGGCGGCCACGGTGGTGCTGTCCGGTGTGGTCGCACTGACGCTGTCGCCCATGATGTGTTCGCGCATTCTGCGCTCGCGCAGCCACGGTGGCCCCCGGCCCAAGTTTGAAGTCTGGCTGGACGATCATTTCGACCGGCTGCGTCAGGGCTACCAGCGCTGGTTGCACGGTACGCTCAATACCACGCCGGTAGTGCTGGTGTTTGCGCTGATTATTCTGGTGTCCTGTTACTTTCTGTTTGTCTCCAGTAATACCGAACTGGAGCCACCGGAGGACCAGGGTTTTGTGTTCACCATCGCTACGGGTGACGCCTATGGCACCCTGGATTACACCGAGCGCAATACCGAATACATGAACCAGCTGCGTGAGCAGATTCCGGAACTGGAGAAAATGTTCATCATTAACGGGATGAACGGCTCCAACACCGCCGGTGCCGGTATGGTGTTGGCACCCTGGGACCGACGCGAGCGCACCACCCAAGAAATTCTCGAGAATGAAATCCAGCCGTTCATGTCCAAGATCCCGGGGCTGGATGTGTTTGCCATTGTCCCGCCGTCGCTGCCGTCTCCGGGTGGCGGTGGTGCGCCGATCGAGTTTGTCATTGGCACCACTCAGCCCTATGCGGTGCTGGATGAAGTGGCGGATGAGGTGCTCTCTCAAGCCCGGGAGAGTGGACGCTTTATTTTCGTCGACAGCGATCTGCGCATCGATCGCCCCCGGCAAACCGTGCAGATCGATCGGGAAAAAGCCGCTCTGATGGGCGTCAGTATGCAACAGGCGGCGGCCGATCTGGGCAGCATGACCGGGGGTGGCTACGCCGGGCGCTTCTCGTTGGAAAACCGCTCTTACCGGGTGATTCCTCAGGTTGAGCGCACCGAGCGCTTGAATCCGGAGCAGTTGGAGGACTATTACACCCGTAACATGAGCGGTGAGCTGGTGCCCATGTCGTCACTGGTCACGCTGGAAGAGTCTGTTCAGCCCCGTTCGCTGACCGGCTTCCAGCAGTTGAACTCCGTCACCATCTCCGGCGTTCCGCGCCCCGGTGTGCCCCTCGGGCAGGCCCTTGCCACGCTGGATGAGATTGCCGCAGAGGTACTACCGGCGGGCTTCAGTGTCGATTACTCCGGCCAGTCCCGGCAGTTGAAGAACGAGGGGCAGCAGTTGGTGATGACGTTCTTCTTTGCCCTGCTGGTGATTTTCCTGGTGTTGGCGGCCCAGTTCGAGTCGTTCCGCAACAGTGTCATCATCATGGTGACGGTGCCGATGAGTATTTGTGGTGCGCTGATCTTCATCAGCCTGGGACTGACCAGCATCAACATCTACACCCAGGTGGGTTTGCTGGCGCTGATCGGGCTGATTGCCAAGCACGGTATTCTGATCGTGGAGTTCGCTAACAAGCTGCAGGAAGAAGGGCGCAGCAAACGCGAGGCCATTGAAGAGGCCACCGCCATTCGTCTTCGCCCGATTCTGATGACCACGGCCGCAACCGTGTTGGGCATGGTGCCGCTGTTGATCGCCACCGGTGCCGGCTCGGCCTCCCGCTACGCCATGGGGCTGGTGATTGCCAGCGGTATGACTATCGGTACGCTGTTCACCTTGTTTGTGGTGCCGGCGGTCTACCTGTGGCTGGCCCGGGATTATCACTCGAAGGACGCCAAATCCGCCTGATAGGGTGGTCGGCAACCGGTTCAGGGGGCGATGCCCCTAGAACCGGTGGCCGCCTCTCACGATTACGCAAAATACCCCTGTAAAAACCATCCCGGACGGTTCGGTTCCCGAAACGCCCAGCACCATTGCCCCTGGGCATTGCGCACAATGTAATAGTCCCGGACCTGGGGCTCACCGTCCCACCATCCGGTGGTAATCCGCTCGGGCCCCTCGATGATTTCAAGGGGCTGCGAGTACACCTTTGGATCCGCTAACAGAAAAGCCGGGCGCAAGGCCGGAGGCGCGGGTTGAGCTGCGTCGTCGGTGCGTCGGGCGGAGGGGGTCTTCGACGACCCAAGGGGACAGGACTCGATATTGGCGCGCAGCGGCCTGAAATCTTCCGCCACCGTCAGGCTCCGGACCCGGTCGGCTCCCAGCCTTGCCTGAAGCAGGGCCACCAGTTGAGGGGGCGTCATCGCCGCGCCGTGCCGCTCATCGAGCAGGTCTTCGGATTGGGCTGGGCGGGGCAGCAGCGTGCGAGCGGTCAGGGTCAAACCACAGACGGGAGCTTCCAGAGGGTGGCGCTCCAGGGTCAGTTGGACCAGGGGTTGCCAGCGCTCTGCCCGGGATTCGCCCCGGGCGGCACCGATGGTCAGCGACAGTGGATCCTGGTTGCGCAGCTGCAGCGCCAGTTCAATTCGCTCGACCACCCGGTCCCGGTGATGGAGGAAGGCTTCCAGCTCGTCGAGCAGCCGCTCAACCCAAGGAGCCAACTGGTCGCTGGATTCCAGTTCGCTGGGAAGCTCCCGGTGCTGACGGAAGTAGTCCGGCGGCTGATAAAAGGGCAGGGGGTGCGGCAAGTGGCCGACGAGTCGATTCACATACTCGGCCAGTGGTCGGTCAAAGCGACGGGACAGATCCTTGGGGGGAATGGCCAACAAGCCATCCAGGGTTTTGATACCGAGCCGTTGTAGATGGGTCTGAGTCTGTTCTGGCAGTCCGGTAGCGCTGAGCGGGCAGCGCCGGATGGCCTGCCGGAGCCTGTCCGGGCATGGGTCCAGCGGCACTTCCGGTGAATGAGCCAACAGCTTGGCGGCCAGCGGGGTAAAACCGGAAGCCACCTGCATCGACAGCTTTCGGCAGCTCAAAAAATGCTTTATTTTTTTGCAATAGTTGTCGAATCCATTATGGTATTTAACCATCCTTGAGGCCCCAAGCCAGATCCCACAGGGAGGGTCCAGCGATATGTCCCCCGAGATATCGTATAGCCCGTGAGCCAGCTCCTCCAGACGGCGGATTTCAAGGACGCTCTGGTACGGCAGTAATTGTACGTCCCGGCAGAGCGCTGCGGCGGTTGCCAGGCCCATTCCCAGGGTAATGCCTTCCCGGGAAGCCGGTTCATTCATCTGCACCACCCGAGTGTCCCGCTCATCCACAACCGCCACCGGGCCAGGATCGTCCGGCGCCTGGGTATCCAGTTGCAGTCGAGGCAGCCAGAGGTAGAGCCAGAGCATTTCAGATAGCCCCGGCACCGGGTTGGACTTGGGGGTTTGAGGGTGCCCGACCCGAATGAACCTGGGGGCGGGTCAGCTCTGGCCAGTGTTCTGTCATGATGACTGTGAAGGGAGCCAGTGGCCGCCCTTGCCGGCGGCGACGCACCTCGACCCGGACACCCTGCGCCGCCGGACTCAGCACCAAGTGCAAGTCGATGGGTAACTGGGGCAAGTCCAACGCCGGGGGCGCAAACAGAAACAGGGTCGACTGGCCAGCACGGGCGGCCAGTTGCAGCCGGCGGGCCTGGATGGTCTGCAATCGCTGCGTCAGCCACAGACAACTGCTGTCACAACTGCCACTTTTCAGGCTCTGCTCGGTTGCCCAGAGCGCAGCTTGTGTGCTGTCGGGGTGCAGAACCAGCAGCTTCTCCTGTGCCACACCACCACCGAGCCAGGCTTCCACCCCGATCCGGTAAGGCGGGGTAATCAGTACCGTCAGTCGGGATTGTTGCTCCATGGACGGCCACAGGAGTCGCAGTTCACCAATGCCTGGGGGCGTTTGAATCATGACTACCCCGGCACCGGGCAGCCCGCCCAGTCGGGCATCCAGCTCTGGCCAACCGCTGGCCCGCGCTTCCAGCGGGCGGGCGGCGTCGCGTCCGCGCCAGACCAGGCGTCGTTGCTTGAGTTGCTCCAG
Source organism: Marinimicrobium sp. UBA4509 (assembly GCF_002388575.1). Taxonomy (NCBI): domain Bacteria; kingdom Pseudomonadati; phylum Pseudomonadota; class Gammaproteobacteria; order Cellvibrionales; family Cellvibrionaceae; genus Marinimicrobium; species Marinimicrobium sp. UBA4509. The sequence goes on along the minus strand of NZ_DGMV01000025.1, from coordinate 16,907 downwards.
ATCGGGATTCAAGGATACCTCACAGATAAAAATATACTGTATATAAAAACAGTATAGGCTCGGCAGGGCCGAACTGTAAACCATCGGGGCGGCTGAGAATCCACTATGAGTCTGTTAGGATGCGGCTTTCTGAACAGCACACCAAACCAATTACAGGAGCCTCGTTGAATGAAGCCGTTACTGGGTCACTTATTGTGGATCTCATCGCTACTGATGCCAGCCGCTGCATTGGCCGTCGCGACTCCCGGTGATCCAGCGCCGGCATTCCGTGCTAACGATGCCGCCGGCCAGTCCCATACGCTCACCGACTATATCGGCAATTGGATTGTGCTGGAGTGGTTTCATCCGGGGTGTGGAGCGGTTGAAAACCATTATGACAGTGGCAACTTGCCCCGTTTGCAGGAGCGCTACCGAGAGCAGGGGGTCAAATGGCTCACCATCATCTCCTCGGCGCCAGGGCCAGACAATGTGATTGAAGCCGAAGAAGCGTTGGCACTGGAGGATACCCACGACTTGCGATCCAGTGCGCCGGTGCTGTTGGATGACACCAGTGTGGTCGCGAGGGCCTATGGTGTGAGTAAAGCACCACAGATTTATATCATTGATCCACATGGCACCCTGGTATATAGCGGTGCTCCGGATGACAGCGATGGCGCAAGCCCGGAAGCCATTGAAGCCGCCACGAGTCATATTGAGGCCGCTCTGGAAGCCGGTCTGGCAGGGGAAGCGGTTGAAACGCCCCGTACAGAGGCCTATGGTTGCGAGCTGGATCTGGACATTTGATGCCAATAAAGCCCGCCCGTGGGGTCAGAGTGCCATTTCGGTTATAATGGTCGGCCGAACATTCAAGTCAACGAGGAGCTTCTATGAAAATTGTACGTGTGCAAGACATTATCGGTAGTGAACGCGAAGTCAGCGCACAGCAGTGGACCAGCCGTCGTCTGTTGTTGAAAAAGGACGGAATGGGTTTCTCCTTTCATGAAACCATCATCAAGGCAGGCTCCGAGCACACGTTCTGGTACAAGCACCATCTGGAAGCGGTTTACTGTGTGGCCGGCAATGGCTCCATTACTGATCTGGCCACGGGCGAAACCCATGAAATCACCGATGGCACCCTGTACGCGCTGGATAAGCACGACAAGCACATCCTGCGTGGTGGCACTGAAGATATGCGCCTGATCTGCACCTTCAACCCGCCGGTCACCGGTCGTGAAGTGCACGACGAAGACGGCGCCTACCTGCCCGATACCAGCGAAGACTGAAATATTGTCCGGGGTGGGCACGGCCCGCCCCGACTCCTCTCCGGCCGTTCCCGCGCCGGTACCCCGTCAATCCGGTGTTACTCTGAGTACTTTCCCCTCCGGACTGTCCGTCAAAAGATACACGGCCCCGTCCGGGCCGACCCGAACGTCCCGAATGCGTGCTTTCAGCTCGCCAAACAGCGGCGCCTGTTCCGTGATCACTCCATCGGTGAACGTCAGACGGTGCACTTGCCGTGACGCCAGGCCACCCACCAGTAAGCTGCCCTCCCACTCGGGAAATAAGGTGCCGGTATAACGCGTCAAGCCCGAAGGCGCGATGGATGGCGTCCAGTGCCAGAGCGGCGGGCGTATGCCGGGCCACTGTTTGTAGGGTGAGACCCGCGCTCCGGTGTAATCCAGCCCATGGGTCACCGCCGGCCAGCCGTAGTTTCCCCCGGGCGCCAATATATTGAGTTCATCGCCACCTTTGGGGCCGTGCTCATGGCTGAACAGCGTGCCGGAGGTGGCATCAAAGAACAGCCCCTGCACATTGCGGTGCCCCAGGGTGTAGAGCTCCGGGGCGGCCCCTGTCTGACTCCGAAACGGGTTGTCGGCCGGCACCGAACCGTCGGGGTTGAGCCGCACGGTACCGCCCAGGTGATTGCTCACATTTTGCGCCTGTTCGCGATAGTCAAAGCCGTCACCCAGGGTCATAACCAGGGTGCCATCGTCCAGCCAGGCCAGGCGGCCACCGAAGTGGGCGGATGCGGTTTTGGCGGGCCGGGTCCGGAAAATTTCCTCGACCTCGCGCAGAGCTGAATCCTGCCACCGGGCACGGGCCAGGCAGGTATGGTTGGCGCTGTGGCTGCCGCAGGCATAGCTCAGATACAGTCGGCGACTGCGCTCGAAGTCATTTGCCAGGAGCACGTCAAACAATCCGGATTGACCCTGGGCATAGACCTCGGGAACGCCCGAAATGGGGGCGTGCAAATGACCCTGAGCGTCGATATGGCGCAATCGCGCCGGGCGCTCAGTCACCAGCAGCCCACCTTCCGGGAGAAACGCCACGGACCAGGGATGTTCGAGGCCCTCGGCAACCGTTTCAATCCGGTAGTCTGCCGACTCACTGGATGAGGAGGGCTCGGAAAGAAACCCGAGCGCACCGACAAGCACAAGGACTGCGGATGTGGCCAGGGGCGATCGTACCGGTCGGGTCGAACGGTAGGGGCGCCAGCGGGCAAACAGCCAGCCGGCCAGTGCGGCGCAGGCCAGCAAAGCGAGAGTACCCGAAGCAGACCGGGTGGCCGCAATCAATGTCGGCATGGGCGCAAGGGCATCGACCAGTTTCAGGGTGACCGCCAGTCCCAGAGCCGCGCCCAGAGCACAAAGCAGGGGGTGCCAGAGGGGAGAAAGCCAGCGATTGATCAGTAGGGCGAGGGGTTGTGAGACCAGAAAACTGCCGCCAAACAGTGCGGCGAATACCGGACCAAAGAACAGCAGATCCTGTGCGCTGGTCACCAGGCGCACATCCAGCGGAACGGGAAAGCCCATGGATTGAATGGCCAGCAGATTGAATTGCGTTTGAACCAGACTGCCCAGCAGTGTGCCCACGAGCAGGGCCGCGATAAACGCGAGCAGCCATCTGGACCAGGAAGGGAGTGATGTTGGCATGGTCACCTCTGTGCAATGAAGCCGAGAGTGTACCATTCAGGCGTTCTGCTTTTTATCCTCCAGCGCCAGCTCATAAATCCGCTCGTACTCGGCGGCGCTTCTGTCCCAGGAGTAATCGCCACTCATGGCATTGCGCTGCCGTTGTTGCCAGGCCTCGGGGTCCTGATAGAGCGCGAGAGCACGCTTGAGCGCAACGCGCAAGGCGTCGACAGTCGCGGGCTCGAAACAGAAGCCATTGACCGTTAGCGGGTCGTCGCCATCAATCACGGTATCTTTCAGTCCACCCACGGCGTGCACCAGGGGCAGGGTGCCATACCGCAGGCTGTACATCTGGTTCAGCCCGCAGGGTTCAAACAGGGAGGGCATCAGAAACACATCGACACCGGCTTCAATACGGTGCGCCAGGGTTTCGTTGTAACCGAGGGTGACCGACAGCTGTTCGGGGTAATCTTTCGCTAACGCGGCAAAAGCCTGCTCATAGGCTTTGACGCCCGAGCCCAACAGGGCGATCTGCACATCGCCCCGGGCCAACAGCTCCGGCAGGGTTGCCAGCAGCAGGTCCAGTCCTTTCTGTTCCACCAGGCGTCCAATAAAGCCCAGCAGTAAAGTATCCGGCTTGTCAGCCAACCCCAACTCGGTGCACAAGGCCTTTTTATTATCGGCCTTTCGGGCCAGTCTCCGTCGGTCGTAAGGCGCGGCGAGACTGGCGTCCCGGGCGGGGTTCCACTCCTGGGTATCGATGCCATTGATAATGCCACTCAAAACTTCCTGCCGGGCTCGCAAGAGGCCGTCGAGGCCGCAGCCCAGCTCGGGCGTCTGGATCTCCTGAGCATAGCTGGGACTGACGGTGGTCAGCCGTTGGGCGAATACCAACCCGGCCTTGATAAACGACAGTTGTCCGTAAAATTCCAGAAAGTCCGGTTGCCACAACCAGGGTTCCAACCCAAGCCGGTGCATTGTCTGGTAATCAAACAACCCGTGATAGGCGAGGTTGTGAATGGTGAATACCGTGGCGGGCGCTGACGCCTCCCGCGCCAGCAGCTGGCAGACCATCCCGCCCTGCCAGTCATTGGCGTGCACCAGATCGGCCTTCCAGTTGATCCCGGCCCGGCCCATGGCCAGTTCGGTGGCAGCTCGGCAGAGGGTATAAAAGCGCTGGTCATTGTCCGGCCAATCGACGCCCTCCGGCGTCACATAGGGATTACCCTCGCGCTCGGAAAAGGCCGGAATATCCACCAGCCAGACCGTTACCCGGGTGCCCGGCAGACGCGTCTGCCAGAGTTTCACCGGGGTTCCGTCAAGCTCGATCTGTCCGCGCGAGCTGAGGGGTGGCGCCTTGTCGTCCGAGCGCAATCGGGCGAGTACAGATTGATACGCGGGTAGGACCAGGCGCAGCGAGTGCCCCCGTTTAATCAGCGCGCGGGGCAGGGCACCGGCAACGTCGGCAAGCCCGCCGGTTTTGATCAGGGGGAAGGCCTCGCTGGCCAGAAACAGAATATTCATGTCCGGTCGATATCGAGAATGATGGCGCCCAGCGGCGGCAGGGTCAGTTCAATGGAGTAGGGTCGATTCATCCACGGGCGATCTTCGGTTTCCAGCGGCAGAGGGTTACCGACATTGCTCCCGCCGTAGTAGGTGGAGTCCGAATTGAACACTTCCCGGTAACGTCCCGCGCTGGGTACGCCGAGGCGATAGCCTTCCCGGGGCGTCGGCGTGAAATTCAGGATGACCACGAGAAAGCCATCGTCGCTCGCCCGCAGGTAACTGATGACTGACTGGGGACTGTCGTGACAATCAATCCACTCGAAACCGTCGCTGCGGAAGCTGCGCTGGTGCAACTCGGTGCGGGTTTTATAAAGCTGGTTCAGATCGGACAGGGCCGTTTTTACGCCCTGATGGGGTTCAAGGTCCAGTAACAACCAGTCCAGCTCACCGTGATGGGCCCACTCTTTCCATTGGCCGAACTCGCAACCCATGAACAGCAGTTTGGTGCCCGGGTAGGTCCATTGATAGGCGTAGAGCAGACGCAGGTTGGCAAAGCGCTGCCAGTCATCGCCGGGCATTTTGGTGAGCATACTGCCTTTGCCATGGACCACTTCGTCATGGGAGAACGGCAGCATGAAATTTTCGGTAAACGCGTAAATCAGCCCGAAGGTCAATTGGTCGTGATGGTAGTGACGATAGATCGGATCACGGCTCATGTAGAGCAGGGTGTCGTGCATCCAGCCCATGTTCCACTTCATGGAAAAACCCAGTCCGCCCACCCAGGTTGGGCGTGTGACCTGAGGCCAGGCCGTGGACTCCTCCGCCAGAACCAAGGCGCCGGGGTGCTCACCATGACAGAGCTCATTGAGCTGGCGGAGAAAATCAATGGCTTCAAGATTCTCATTACCACCATAGCGGTTGGGCAGCCAGTCACCCTCTTCCCGGGAGTAGTCCAGATAGAGCATGGACGCCACCGCATCGACTCGCAGACCGTCGATATGAAATTCTTTCAGCCAGTAAAGCGCATTGGCCAGCAGAAAGTTGCGCACTTCGTTGCGGCCGTAGTTGTAAATCAGCGTGCCCCAGTCCCGGTGCTCGCCTTTACGGGGGTCTTCATGTTCATACAATGCGGTGCCATCGTAGCGGGCCAGGGCGTGCTCATCTTTCGGAAAATGGGCGGGCACCCAGTCCAACAGAACCCCGATGCCGGACTGGTGAAGGTGATCGACAAAGTACCGGAAATCATCCGGCGAACCAAACCGGCTGGTCGGGGCAAAGTAGCCGGTGGTCTGGTAGCCCCAGGAATCGTCCAGCGGGTGCTCGGTAATGGGCAAGAGCTCGACGTGAGTAAACCCTAAAGGCTTGACGTAATCCACCAACTGGTGCGCCAGAGTCCGGTAATTGATGAATCCACCGTTTTCCGTTCGGCGCCAGGAACTCAGATGCACTTCGTACACCGACAGTGGGGCGTTTTGCCAATCCCATTGGCGTCGCTGCGTCAGCCATTTCTGATCCTGCCACTGATACTCTGAGGGAGCGGTTACCAGAGCGGCGGTTTTGGGACGAACCTCAAACGCCTGACCGTAGGGATCCGTCTTCATCTGGATGTGACCGGAGTGCCGGTTGCGGATTGAATACTTGTAGAGGGTGCTGGGCTCCAGCCCGGGAATGAACAGCTCCCAAACACCGCTGCCTCCGCGCACCCGCATGGGATGAAGCCGGTCATCCCAATGGTTGAAATCACCCACAACGCTGACCCGCTCTGCCGCCGGCGCCCAGGTGGCGAATAACACGCCGGCCACGCCGTCGACGGTGCGCGGGTGTGCTCCCAGAACCTCGTACACCTGCCAGTGCCGTCCTTCGCCAAACAGGTGCAGATCCATATCGCCCACTTGTGGCGCGAAGGTGTAAGGGTAGTGCGCGGTATGGGTGCAGTTGTGGTGGTCCTGCCATTCGACTTCCGGGTGTTCGGGTAACTGTGTTGCCTTCCCTTGCCACGACCAGAAGTCTGACTCCGCTTCTTTGGTTAAAGTCAGCTTGCCTTTAACCCCGTTGAGAGAAGCCTGGCTTGCCTGGGGTAAAAACGCGCGAAACAGAAGGGTATCCGGCTTTCCCGGTACCGGGTGTCGACCCAGTACCTGAAAGGGATCGTGGTGTCGTGCCTGAGCCAGGCGTTGGCTGGCTTCCTTCAGAGCAGTCGCTGGCATGGGAGAGGACTCACAGCATGTATGTCGTTAAAGCGTAATAGGGATGGCGTTATATTACCAGTGGTTTGTGACCTTTCTGTTGGGTTGCTTTTGCCGCCACAATTCGCGGAACAAATTGATCTTGAACAAGCAGACCCGCTCGTTTTGAGACTACACTTAGTAAGCAACTTGAACGGTAACTTCGAGGGGCCAATGGATTGCCTGAACAGTTTGGTGGCGATGGGAATCCTTGGCACTGTTATTGCTGACTATGATAATGCGGGCACTTTATTCGTTGATCGAATAACAGGCGCTCCGCTCGCTTTGGGGATTCATTATGCTTACGTCGACATCGGGCCGTTTTGTCAGCCGTCTTACTCGGGAAACCCTGGCCATCGTTCTGGCCGGCGGGAGAGGCTCCCGACTTCATGAGTTGACCAACTGGCGCGCCAAGCCGGCGGTCCACTATGGCGGTAAGTTCCGCATCATTGATTTCCCCTTGTCGAACTGCGTGAATTCGGGCATCCGTCGAATCAGTGTGTTGACCCAATACAAATCCCACTCACTCGATCGGCACATACAACGTGGCTGGGGGTTCCTTGGTGGCGAACTCGGAGAGTTTGTTGAGCTGCTGCCCGCGCAGCAGCGCATGGGGGAAAGCTGGTATGCCGGCACGGCCGACGCCGTGTGGCAGAACCTGGATATTATCCGGCGTCATAACCCCGCCTATGTATTGATTCTGGCGGGGGACCACGTATACAAGATGGATTACGGCACTATGTTGGCAGCCCATGTGGAGCGCGAGGCGGACATTACGGTCGGCTGTATCGAAGTGCCGTTAGAGCAGGCCAGCGCATTTGGCGTGATGAACATCGACACCGACAACCGGATCACCAAATTTCAGGAAAAACCCCGGGACCCAGAGCCCATGCCCGGCTCTGAAGATCAGGCCCTGGCGTCCATGGGCATTTACGTTTTCAACACCGAGGTGTTGTTTCGGGAGCTTCTCAATGATCAGAACCTGCCCGGCTCCTCCCATGACTTCGGCAAAGACATTATCCCTTCATTAATGAAAAGCCACCGGGTCATGGCGTTTCCATTCCGCGACCCGATTACCGGCGGCAAGGCCTACTGGCGGGATGTGGGCACCATCGACTCACTCTGGGAAGCCAACCTGGAGCTGACCGGCATTACGCCGGAACTGGATCTCTACGACTCGGAATGGCCCATCTGGACCTATCAGGAGCAGGTGCCCCCGGCCAAGTTCGTCTTTGATGACGCAGAGCGCCGCGGCAACGCTGTAGACTCCATGATTGCCGGTGGCTGCATTGTGTCCGGCGCCCAGGTGCACCATTCACTGCTGTTTCCCCGGGTGCGGGTTCACTCCTACTCTGAGATTACTGACTCGGTGCTGTTCCCCCGGGTAGATGTCGGCCGGAACTGCCGAATCAGGCGAGCGCTGATTGACCGGGGCTGCCAGATTCCGCCGGGAACGGTGATCGGTTTCGACCCGGAAGAGGATAAAAAGCGCTTCCATGTGTCGAGCAAAGGCGTTGTGCTGGTCACTCCGGAAATGCTTGATGAGGCATACCCCCATGTGTTCTGACAGTGTCAAGCCCCGGGTGAAAGTGGTGTTCTGCTGGCATATGCACCAGCCGGATTACCGGGACCGGTTGACCGGGGAATACTATTTTCCCTGGACCTATCTGCATGCGCTGAAAGATTACACCGACATGCTCGTGCATCTGGAGGACAATCCCAAAGCGCGGGCCGTGGTGAATTTTGCGCCCATTCTCCTTGAGCAGCTTGACGATTATCAGGCTCAAGTGGACGACTATCTGGATAGCGGGGCCAGCATCCGTGACCCCATGCTCGCGGCACTGATTCAGAAGCAATTGCCGGAGCCGGGTAGTGAGGACTATGAGACGCTGGCACAGAACTGTTTGCGAGCACACCGGGACCGGATGATCGAGCGTTTTCCGGCCTATAAATTTCTGGTCCAGATTCTGGAGCAGACCACCGACAGTCCGCAGCGCCAGTGTTATCTCAATCCCCAGTTCCTGATTGACTTGGTGGTCTGGTACCACCTTGCCTGGTTGGGGGAAAATCACCGTCGGGATGACCCGCGGGTTCAGACTCTGCAGACCAAAGGCGGCGGTTTCAGCGATCAGGATCGTCGAACTCTGTTGTTGGTGATTGCCGAACAGTTACGGGCCATCAAACCCCGTTATCGGGCTCTGCGGGACGAAGGGCGCATTGAGTTGGCCATGAGCCCCTACGCTCACCCCATATTACCGCTGCTTCTGGATTTCAACAGCGCCCGGGAAGCCATGCCCGATGTGGTCCTGCCCGAGTCGGCCGGTTACCCCGGCGGAGAGGAGCGGGCTCACTGGCACCTCAAACAGGGGCTCGAGGTGTTCGAGGGTTACTTCGGATCACGCCCGAAGGGCTGTTGGGCATCGGAAGGGGCGCTCAGCGGGGAAACCCTCAAGCTGCTTACCGACGAAGGGTTTACCTGGACCGCCACGGGAGACTCCGTGTTGCACAACAGTCTGAAAAAAACCGCCAATGCCAAACAGGCTCCCAAGCACCTGCACCGCGCTTACACCTTCGACCAGCAACCGATCCGCTGTTTTTTCCGTGATGACGGCCTGTCCGATCTGATCGGCTTTCAATACTCCGACTGGCACGCCGAGGATGCCGTGGGCGATCTGATCAACCACCTGGTGCGCATCGCGGATGAAAGCGATAACCCGGATGCCTGTGTAATTTCCATCATCATGGATGGTGAAAACGCCTGGGAGTACTACCCGGAAAACGCCTGGTACTTTCTCGAAGCCCTCTACCGACGCATCAGCAGTCATCCACGGTTGGAGATGACGACTTACGAGTCGGCGCTGGAGGATACGAAACTGGACACGGTGGCGCTCGATCATCTGGTCGCGGGAAGCTGGGTCTATGGCACCTTTTCCACCTGGATTGGCGACCGGGACAAAAACCGCGCCTGGGATATGCTTTGTGAAGCCAAAGCCGTTTACGACACGCATTGCGAAGGGCTCCCCGAGCCTGAACAGAAAGCCGCGCAGTTACAATTGGCGCAATGCGAAGGGTCCGACTGGTTCTGGTGGTTTGGTGATTACAATCCGTCCGAGAGTGTGCAGGACTTTGACTACCTTTACCGGCGCCATTTGACCAATCTATACCGGTTGCTCAAACAGCCACCACCGGATTATTTACAAAGCGCCTTCAGTCACGGCGGTGGCGCACCGGCCGCCGGCGGCGTCATGCGGCGCGGCCATGCGGAGGGCAGTACCTGATGGCCCTGCGCGATCTGCCGCACCCGTTGTTACAGCACCGCAGGGCCGGGGTACTGCTGCACCCCACATCATTACCCGGCCCGGGAGAGCAGGGCACCTTGGGCGCCGACGCTTTCCGGTTTGTGGACTTTCTATCCGAGTGTGGGTTTACCGTCTGGCAGATGTTGCCGGTAGGCCCCACCCACGCCAATCGTTCTCCTTATCAGACCCTGTCGATTCACGCGGGCAATCCGGCCCTTATTGACCTGGATGATCTGGTCAGTAGCGGTTGGCTGACGTCGGAACAACGACAGGCGCTTACCGGAGAGCAGGCGCGACGACAGGCGGCCGATACGTTCTTTGCGCAGTATGATCAGCATCCGGAGCAGGCCGAAGCCTACGAGCGTTTCTGTCACGACCAGCGCCAATGGCTGGATGATTATGCGCTGTTCATGGCGTTGCGCGATTGCTACCCGGGCGATGACTGGACGAAGTGGCCGGATGATATTCGCCTGCGCCGGGCACAGGGCATGGCGCGCATGCGTCGGGAGCTCAGTCAGAGCATTGAAGCGCGTCGGTTTGAGCAGTTTGTTTTTGACTGGCAGTGGCAAGCGCTGCGTCAGTACGCACGGGAGCGAGAGGTTGCACTGTTCGGTGATATGCCGATTTTTGTGGCTCATGACAGCGCCGATGTCTGGGCCAACCAGGACCTGTTCAAGCTGGACGCAGACGGCCAGCCCCTGAGTGTCGCCGGGGTGCCGCCGGACTACTTTTCCGAAGACGGACAGCACTGGGGCAATCCACATTACAACTGGGATGAAATGCAGGCCAACGGCTTTCGCTGGTGGCGCGAGCGACTGAACACGCAACTGCGTTGGTTCGATCTGATTCGGCTGGATCACTTTCGGGGGCTGGAAGCCTTCTGGGAAATTCCGGCGGCAACTCCGCAGCCACGACTGGGACGATGGGTCGAGGCGCCGGGACGGGCTCTGCTCAACAGCCTGTTCCGGGAACACAAGAACCTGCCCCTGGTGGCCGAAAACCTCGGCTTTATAACCCGAGCGGTCGAGGCCTTGCGCGAAGAGTTTCGCCTTCCCGGCATGGTGGTATTGCAGTTTGCCTTCGATGGCAATGCCGACAACCCTCATCTGCCCCATGCTTACGACCCTCACTCGGTCGTGTACACCGGAACTCACGACAACGACACCAGCCTCGGCTGGTATCAGCAGCAGCCTGAATCGGTTCGCACGCGCCTGATCGAGTACTGCCATCAAAGTCAGGAGCCCATGCCCCAACTGTTGGTGCAACTGGCACTATCTTCGGTGGCACGACTGGCCATCATTCCCTTTCAGGATTTACTCGGCCTCGGCTCCGAGCAGCGGATGAACCGCCCGGGTACCGAGGACGGCAATTGGCGCTGGCGTTTTGTCTGGCCCCAGGTGCCGCCGAGCCTGAATGAGTCGATCCATCACTGGTTAACGCTTTACGGGCGGCAACCCAATTTACCCTTGCAACCATCAAGATCATGAGGTAACCCATGGAGCATCGATGCAGTCGACGAGTCTCACTCAATATCAACACACTGATCTACAAGCACGGTGTACCGGTGGCGATGGGGCGAATCAAAAACGGTAGTAGTCACGGTCTCTATCTGGAAACCGACTACCAGGACGTGCGTGAGCTGCAGAAACTGGAGCTGGAAGTACTGCTGGGGGATCGCGTCAAGGGCAATCGGCGCTGTTGCGTAGCCGCTCTGGTGGTGCGTAAATCCATGACGGGCGTGGGCCTGGAAATGGAGATGCTTGAAGAGCATGGTGCCAAACCCCTGCGAGAGTTTATCGAGCAACGTCAGCGAGACCCTCACCGCATGAATCGGGACCTTTTGGCCAATACGGCCGCGCGCGCCGCGCAACTGGCCCCCGATGAATCATCCCTGGTACGTCGTCCAGTTCGCCACTCCTGATAGCGAGCCATTGACCGGCTGCGGATAGATAAGTTGGGGGCCTGAAAGGCCCCTGCGTGATCTAGTCCTCTGTCTCGGAGTTCTCTGTCTCGGCAGCCTCGGAGGAGGCCCACCCCGCATCCGGCGCGAAACGCTGGCCATGCAACTGCGCGAGCTGTTGCAACCGCTGCTGAATGTCGGCAAAGCCGCGTTCATGGGCGTACTTCATGGGGCCGCCGCGGAAGGGAGCAAAACCGGTACCAAAAATCATCGCACCGTCGAGCAGCTCCTCATTGTCGATGACGCCTTCGCGCAAGCAGGCCATGCAGGCATTGAGCATCGGCAGAATCAATCGGTCCAGAGTCTCTTCCGGTGCCCGGGGTGGGCTGTTGCGTTTTTTGGGCTTGCCTTTGTCCCAGACGTAGAGACCCTCACCGGTTTTTTTGCCGAGTTTTCCCTGATCCACTTTATCCTTGAACCACTGGGGCGTTTCCGGCAGCTCGTTATCCAGCCGTTCACGTAACATCTCCGCCACACCGAGGCAGATATCCAACCCCACCTGATCGGCCAACTCAATGGGCCCCATGGGCATACCGAAATCCAGCGCTACCTGATCGATACTTTCCGGGCTGTGGCCTTCATCCAGCATGACGATGGCTTCGATCAGGTAAGGGGTCAGCGCCCGATTGACCAGAAACCCGGGGGCACTGGATACGGGGGTGGGTAGCCGACTGATCTGACCGACAAACTTTTTCGCGCGCTCGAAGGTTTCGTTGTTCATCTTCGAGTGCTGTACCACTTCGACCAGCAGCATTTGCGCGACCGGATTAAAGAAGTGTACGCCCACCATCCGCTCCGGATGTTTCAATCCGTCCTGGAGTTGTTCCAGCGGAATACTGGACGTGTTGGTGGCCAAAATGGCACCGTCTTTCAGTTTCGGCTCCACCTCGGCGAACACCTTGTGCTTTATTTCCAGCTTTTCCGGAACGGCCTCCAGTACAAGATCGGCCTGGGCAATACCGTCGTGATGAAAATCGGGAATCAGCCGGTCCAGAACGGCCCGAGTGTCCGCACTGGAGAAGCGCTTCTTGCGGCACAGGGCTGCTGTTTTGCCAATCGCTTTGGCAATCATTTCCGGTTGGGTATCAAACAGCGTGACCCTAAGCCCCTGAATGGCACACCAGCCGGCGATGTCGGCGCCCATGGCACCGGCGCCAATAACGTGCACTTGTCGAATGGGTGCCACCTGCGGATCAACGGATGTAAGTGCCTTCATCTGTTCGCGCAGGAAAAAGACCCGCACCAGATTGCGCGAGGTGTCGCTGGTCAGCAGTTTGGCAAAGGAGTCCACTTCGTGGCGTAAAAGGTCGGTTCCGTTGCGGCCGTATTTTTCCCACAGGTCCACCAGGGCGTAGGGGGCGGGGTAATGTTCCGGCGGCGCTTTTTTCGCAGCCTGGGCACGCATTTTTTTGCCGACAAACCGACGCAGGGGATCAATCCGGAACAGCCTGGCCTGCCAGGTGTTTTTGCGTTTTTTAACCTTCCCGGACATGACGGCGCTGATTGCATTGGCCACGTGCCGTTCCTGTACCACCAGATCGACCAGGCCCTGCGCTTTGGCTTTGCGGTCACGGGTATTCTTCCCGGTCAGCATCATGGTCATGGCGGCCACCGGGTGAATCAGATCCACCAGCCGGCCGGTTCCGCCCAAGCCCGGATGCAGGCCCAGCAGCACTTCAGGTGTGCCCATGGATGCGCCGGCCACCGCTATGCGGTAGTCGCAACACAGAGCCAGCTCAAGACCACCGCCAAGCGCTGCGCCGTGAATCACCGCCACCGTCGGGTAGGGCAGGTCGACCAGTCGCTTGACCAGCCCGTGAGCGCGGGTCAGCTTTTCGCTCACTTCCTGCTCGCTGTGCAGATGCCGAAACTCCTTGATATCAGCTCCCACGCAGAAGCTTCCCGGCTTGCCCGAGCGCAGCACCAGGCCCGTGGGCGGATTGTCCTGCAGGGCATCCAGCACCTGACCCAGCTCCTCCAGTACATCGGCTGAAAGAACGTTGACGCTGGAGTCGGCTTTGTTCAGCAACAGCCAGGCAACATCCTGTTCATCCCGGCCGAGTTGCCAGTGCTGCCAGGGACCGGGGTTATCCCTGGACGGTTCGTGGCCAAAGGGCCCCAGCTCCAGGGCGCGCGCTTGCAGGGCAGAATAGACGGGACCAGTCATAGCGCTCTCCTTAAACTCGTTCGATCATCATGGCGCCGGCCTGGCCGCCACCGATGCATTGGGTGGCGATGCCACGTTTGAGACCTTTGCGCTCAAGGGCGTTGAGCAGGTGCAACACGATGCGGTTACCGCTGGTGCCCACCGGATGCCCGAGGGCCACCGCGCCGCCATCAATGTTGAGCTTGTCCCGGTCAATGCGACCGAAACAGTGCTCCAGCTTGAGCGCTTCGCGGCAGAAAGTTTCATCTTCCAGCGCCGCAAGGCAGGCGAGCACTTGCGCGGCAAAGGCTTCGTTGAGCTCCCACAGGTCGATGTCGTCGAGCCGGTACTGGTGACGTGACAACAACTGCGCAATACTCATCGCCGGGCCCAGACCCATGATTTCGGGGTCTAGGGCAGACCAGCAGCTATCGGTAATCACCGCTCGCGGCGTCAGGTTGTGTTTTTTTACCGCTTCTTCCGAAGCCAGAATCATCCAGGACGCACCGTCAGTGATCTGGGAGCTATTGCCCGCGGTCACGATGCCGTAGGGGCGTTCGAACACCGGTCGAAGTTTGGCCAGATGCTCGACCGAACTATCCGGCCTAACACCGTCGTCTTCTTTGTAAATACGCCCGTCGGCGGAAATCGCCGGGACCACTTCGTTGTCCAGCCAGCCTTCCCGTTGGGCCCGGGCCAGACGCAGGTGACTGCTTACCGCGTATTCATCGGCCTGGGCTCGGGTAATGCCGAACAGTTGGGCAATGACTTCCGCCGTCTGCCCCATATTGAGCTCGACAATGGGATCGGTGAGACCACGCTCTAGCCCGATCACGGGTTTGAACAGGGAAGGGCGGAACCGTCCCAGCGCTTTCAGTTTGGCCATGGGGCTTTTGGCGAGCTGAAGGTCCGCCAGCCAGTTCACCGCTTTCTGTTGCAACAGCAGCGGGGAGTGGCTCAGTGCTTCAGCACCACCCGCCAATATAAGGTCCGCACTACCACCCTGGATGGTGCGGTATGCGGTATCGATGGACTGCATGCCCGACCCGCAATTGATCTGTACCGTAAAGGCCGGCATGGCCTCGCCCATGCCCAGGCGCAGCGCCGCCACGCGCGCCGGATTCATCTCCTCGGAAATCACATTCACGCAACCGAGAATCACCTGGTCAAACTCGGTGGGGGCCATCGGTTGGCGCAACAGCAGCGGTCGTCCGGCCTGAACGGCCAAATCGACCGGCGTGAAGGGACCCGGCCGGCCTCGCGCTTTCAGAAAGGGCGTTCGGGCGCCATCAACCAGGTAGACCGGGCGCCTCACAGACGGTGAGTTCGAATCATTCGCCATGGTGGCTCCTTTTAAAGTCACGGCATTCGATAAGTTCAGCCTCAAGCATAAGGCTTTAGGGCACCGAGCGCCAACTTTGGCGAGCCCGCCTGATTTCGGTTCTGCCACGAGCGGTTTACTCTTGCGACAAACCGAAAATCAAACTAATCTAGGCGATCAAGCTCGCTGTGTCTGACGGAGTAGCGGGTGTTGTGAAAACAACAGAGTGAACCGGGACGATGGGGCATATAACCAGCAGCGAAGCATCGCTCATAGAGGCCTTTGATCATTATTTTCGGGTGTTCCTGACCGGTCGTGACCCAGAAGCATCCGCAGCGCTGGCAACGGATGGGATTACCGGTTTCGGCACAGGTCGAGATGAACGGGTTTATGGGTTGGATTCGGCGCTGCACCTGTACCAACGGGAAGTGGAATCGGTCCCCGATCCCATTCACTTTACCGTGCACCGACGCAAGGCCATCCTGCTGGATGATCAATACGGGCTGGTCATGGGCGAGATGGACTGGCACACCGAAATACGGCAACGCAAAGTCACCTTCTTCGGGGTTCGGGTATCGCTGATCATGGCTCGCGATGGCGGCCACTGGAAGGTGGTTCATAAACACTTGTCCCAACCGTCCACCGCCCATGGGCCCGATGAAGGCTATCCGCTGAGAGAAATTGAAGCCGAGTCCATCGTCCTGGAGCGCATGGTTGAGCAGCGTACCCTGGAGCTTGAGCAGGCGCACCAGGAAATGCAGCGTCTGGCCGTTACCGACCCGCTGACGGGCCTGTTTAACCGGGTCAAGATTGACGATGTCCTCAATTTGGAGCTCAGCCGTCAGACTCGCCAACCGGATCCACTGTCGGTGATCATGTTGGATATTGATGATTTTAAGCCGATCAACGACCGGTACGGCCATCGCAAAGGCGATGAGGTTCTGGCTCAGTTCGCCACGATACTGACCTCCCGCAGCCGCAAAACCGACTGCCTCGGCCGCTGGGGTGGAGAAGAGTTTTTGATTGTCTGTCCCAACACTGAGTTGGCAGCCGCCGAGCGACTGGCCGAAGATCTCCGCCGAGTAATTGCCTCCCACCCGTTTGATCTCGGCCAGCCATTGACGGCCAGCTTGGGCGTGGCCGAAAGCTGTTTTGGCGACACGCCCGAAACGCTGGTGGAGCGTGCCGATGTCGCGCTCTATTCGGCCAAACACCAGGGGCGCAACCGAGTGACCGGCGCGCCCCTTGCCTCAGGGTAGGGCATCCAGCTCGGCCCGAAGCGCCTCTCCTGTGGGCTTGAGTTGAGCCAGCCCTTTTGCCGTGCGACGTTCGCTGAGCCAATAGAGGATCGGAGCGGCAATAAAGATAGACGAGCCGGTTCCCACAACAATGCCAAACAGCATCGGCCAGGCGAAGCTCTGTACTGCGGCGCCACCCGCAATCGCCATTGGAACAATAGCCAACACGGTGGTGATTGAGGTCAATAAGGTGCGGCTCAGAGTCGCGGAAATACTGTCGTTAAACAGCGTCCACAACGAGGGTCCGACGGTATCCTGGAA
>NZ_DGMV01000089.1:2668-3120 GCF_002388575.1 Marinimicrobium sp. UBA4509 | reverse complement strand
GATCCGACCACCATGGGCAGCGTGTCCAACGTTGGCCTGATGGCCCAGAAGGCCGAAGAGTACGGTTCACACGACAAGACCTTTGAAGTGCCGGCCAGCGGCAAGGTTCAGGTGGTGGATGCCAGCGGCCAGGTGCTGATCGAGCAGAGCGTCGAGGCGGGCGATATCTTCCGCATGTGCCAGGTCAAAGATGCGCCGATCCGCGACTGGGTCAAGCTGGCGGTCAACCGCGCTCGCGAGAGTGGCGCCCCGGCCGTGTTCTGGCTGGACTCCAAGCGCGCTCACGACGCCCAGGTCACCAAGAAAGTGGAGCAGTACCTGAAAGAGCACGACACCAGCGGCCTGGAAATTCACATCATGGCGCCGGTGGATGCCATGACCTTCTCCCTGGAGCGCATCCGTCAGGGCAAGGACACCATTTCCGTGACCGGTAACGTGCTGCGCGATTACCT
>NZ_DGMV01000089.1:501-2480 GCF_002388575.1 Marinimicrobium sp. UBA4509 | reverse complement strand
CATTGTGCCGCTGATGAATGGCGGCGGCCTGTTTGAGACCGGTGCCGGCGGCTCGGCCCCCAAGCATGTTCAGCAGTTGCTGGAGGAGAATCACCTGCGTTGGGATTCCCTGGGTGAATTCCTGGCGATGGTGGAATCACTGCGTCACTTCGGCAAGGTCACCGGCAATGCCAAGGCGAAGGTGCTGGCCGATGCTCTGGACAAGGCCAATGCGGACTTCCTGGAAAACAACAAGTCACCCTCGCGCAAAACCGGCGAGCTGGACAACCGGGGCAGTCACTTCTACCTGGCGCTGTACTGGGCAGAAGCACTGGCGGCTCAGTCTGACGATGCTGAGCTCAAGCAGCGTTTCACCGAGCTGGCGAAAACCCTGAGGGCCGAGGAAGACAAGATCGTGGCCGAGCTGAACGGCGTGCAGGGCAAGCCGGTGGACATCGGTGGCTACTACCGTCCGGTCACCCGCAAGGTGTCTGACGTCATGCGCCCGAGCGCAACGCTCAATGCCGCGCTGGATGCCTTGAAAAACGCCTGATCGACGCCATATACAGCACAGGGAAGGGTGCTTGATGGTGCGAAAAACCCCCGGGGTCCATCAGGGCGCCGGGGGTTTTTGTTTCAGATCGGATCAGGATCGGTGCGTGGCGACTCGGTCAGTGAGTCGTGACGGCGGCCGGCTTGCCGGGGGCGGAATCGAAGTCCCGTCGCTCTCCGGCGCCATTGTTGGCGGCGGCGCGCTCGTCGGCCTGATGGGCATCGGAAGAAATGATGTTGGTGGCGTGGTAGCCTTTATCACCTTTGGTGATATCGAACGCGACCAGTTGACCCGCCTTAAGGGTTTTATAACCCTCCATCTGGATGGCCGAATAGTGCGCGAACAGATCTTCGCCACCTTCGTCCGGCAGGATAAAGCCATAGCCTTTGGCGTTATTGAACCACTTGACGGTACCTGTAGGCATGGGGGGTATCCTTCTGTTGCGGAGAGGCACACAGACCTCATCGTTAATCGTTATTAGAGTGTGTTGGTTTATTGCTCAAAGTGCTTAACTAGCCCGTCACTTTGTTGCTTTTTTGACCAACGTCACTCGTTTTAGCGAAGTTTCCTTCCCGTGTCAAGTGTGCGGCCCGGGAAGGTGGTAGGTGACCGGGGCATCGTTCCGGTACAATGAAGCGTATATCCCGGTCGGGCAGCCCGGCTGGATTACACATTTTTACGCAACCTTTTTCGGTACTGATGGGAAAAATGGCGATCTATCATCTAACCTTAAGTAAAGAGCCAATGCTGGCCAAAGAGCCGGATGCGGCCGAAGGGGACGGCAATGTGGCGGTGCAGGAGGACAAGCCCAAGCTGCGCCGCCCGCCAATGTACAAGGTGGTCATGTTCAACGATGACTACACACCCATGGATTTTGTGGTGGAGACGCTGGAAATCTTTTTTTCCATGAACCGGGAGAAGGCAACCCAGGTCATGATCAAAGTACATACCCAAGGTAAAGCCGTATGTGGTGTCTATACTCGGGATATTGCCGAGACCAAGGCGGCCCAGGTCAATCAATTTGCCAAGGACAATGAACATCCGCTGTTGTGTGAAATCGAAGCAGTGGAAGACGACGACCGGTGACTCTGCAGTAGAGGTTATCAGCGATGCTAAGTAAAGATCTCGAAATTACCCTGAACCTGGCGTTCAAGGGCGCGCGCTCAAAGCGGCATGAATTCATGACCGTTGAGCACCTGTTGCTGGCGTTGATCGACAATGAATCGGCGGCGAATGTCCTGCGTGCCTGCGGTGCGGACCTGGGCCAGTTGCGCAAGGAGTTGATCGAATTTGTCGACTCCACCACGCCTCTGATTCCGGAAGACGACACCGAGCGGGAAACCCAACCGACACTGGGCTTCCAACGGGTACTGCAGCGCGCGGTATTCCACGTTCAGTCCTCGGGAAAGCAGGAGGTGACCGGGGCCAATGTGCTGGTGGCCATCTT
>NZ_DGMV01000089.1:0-376 GCF_002388575.1 Marinimicrobium sp. UBA4509 | reverse complement strand
CCAATGTGCTGGTGGCCATCTTCAGTGAGCAGGAAAGTCAGGCGGTCTACTACCTGAAGCAGCAGAGTATTGCCCGCATTGATGTGGTCAACTACATCACCCACGGCATTCATAAGGTGGCCGGACAGTCCGATCACGGCAACGACTCCGCCCAGGAGCAGCACGACGATGATGCCATCGGCGGTGAGTCGCCCAGCCAGAGCCCGCTGGAGAGTTTTGCGGCCAACCTGAACGAGCAGGCCATGCAGGGGCGTATTGATCCCCTGGTGGGGCGCGAGTACGAGGTGGAGCGGGTCAGCCAGATTCTCTCCCGTCGGCGCAAGAACAACCCGCTGCTGGTGGGCGAGTCCGGGGTGGGTAAAACCGCCATTGCCGA
>NZ_DGMV01000084.1:104646-119978 GCF_002388575.1 Marinimicrobium sp. UBA4509 | reverse complement strand
GCGATTAATCAGAGTTTCCTTAGGTTTAGAATTGTAATGAGGGGCGGATCATACATATCAACGTATGGCTTGGGGATGTATGGCGCATTAATTTCGCCCCAGCTCAATGCCTTCGAATGCCGATGTTCACTTGTGCATTCATAACATTCAATAACCACACTCTCCGCTGTCGTATTAAGGGAAAACGCCAAAGAGAGAAATATGAACACGCTTCTTATTAATTTCATCAATCCACTCATGTTCGCTAGTAACCATTCCCTATCACTCTGATCCCAGTGATATAATGAGCCTTCGATGGCCTGTGGTGTTCAGGCTTTAGAAAAATACATCTTGGCCGGGCATCTGTACACCATAGGAGACCCTCTTTTACATTTGTTACAATAGGTACTCTATTTTTCATCCATTTTCGAATGCGCTGAGCTTTCCGCTATTGCAAACGGTTGGCAAAGCGCTCTACCGCGTCTACCACCTGTTTGGCGCCTTCCTGAATTTCCACAATCACGGCGCCCGCCTGGTTCGCCAGATCCAGGCCCTGTTCGGCCTCCTCCCGGGAACTGAACATCTGGCGCTTGACCTCATCTGAGAGCGTCTGGTTTTTCTCGACGACGCTCACAATTTCTTCTGTGGCGTTGCTGGTGCGAGCCGCCAACTGCCGTACCTCGTCGGCCACCACGGCAAACCCACGCCCCTGCTCTCCGGCCCTGGCGGCCTCAATAGCGGCGTTCAACGCCAACAGGTTGGTCTGCTCCGCAATGCCGCCGATGGTTTGCACGATGGCGTTGATTTGCAGGGACTGTTCACCCAGCGCCTCAATGCTTTGAGTCGCCGCCTGCATTTGTGCGGCTATCTTCTGCATGGTTTCAACGGTCTTCTTGACGACGGTAGTGCCTCTTTGGGCGCTCACATCGGTCTCCTGTGAAACGTCATAGGCAACGCTTGCGCCCTCTCGGACCTGGGCTTCCCGCGCCACCTCGTCAGTGACCACATTGGCAAATTTCACGACTTTTGAAAGGTTGCCCTCGGCGTCGTAAACCGGATTGTAGGTGGCTTCAAGCCACACCTCAGAGCCACGACTATCGATCCGCTTAAAGCGATCCGCGACGTACTGTCCGCTATTAAGCTTTTCCCAGAATGCAACGTATTCGGGCGAGCCGGCCTCCTCCGGGGTACAGAATATCCGGTGGTGCTGACCAACGATTTGCTCAAGCCGGTAGCCCATGGCCTGCAGAAATTGCTGGTTTGCGGTGATAATGATGCCATCCAGATTGAACTGAATGACAGCGGTCGAGCGAATCAGCGCATCAATGAAAGCCTCGCTTTCTTTTGTGCCCTCCACGGACTTGGTGACATCGCGGGCATAGCCCTGCACATAGGCGAGCGTGCCGTCCTCCCCTCGTACCGGAAACCATTGAACGTTCAGCCAGACCAAAGGGCCACCATCGCCCCGCAAGTAACGGTAGTCATCACTGACGGGCTCGAACCTGGCAACGGCCTGATTAAAGTTACGGAAACAGGCCAGCTTTGGCACATAGGGTGGCACAATCTCCGACATCGGCCGCCCCAGCAGCTGATCTTTCCGGTAGCCGAGCGCATCGGCAAAGCCCTGGTTTACGGCCGAGATGCAGAAGTCCGCATCCAGCGTGATGGACAGCATGCCCCGGTCCATCTGCTCGGTCAGTTGCCGCAGCATTGCCAACTCTGCGCGCTGCGCTTCGAATTCCTGTTTCAGGCGGCGATTGAACATCAGGGAGCTCCATTTGACGGTAGTCCCACGCTATCGGCACGCCAGCGCAGCTCTTGAGTCCATAAGCAAGGGTTATGGTTTGGACTCGCCGCTTCCCGGATGCAGACAATACGGCCAGACAATCGCCATAGGCTGAACACAATAGGCTTATTTCTTGACCACCCATAATCCAATGGATTACACTAAAGCCATGCAGACCATCGTAGAACTCCCTGAATTTATCAAGCGAGCATCTAACCTCCTCAAGGATGAGGAAAAGGCAAGTATTATCAATTACTTAGCTTTTCATCCGCAGGGCGGGGATATTATGCAAGGCACTGGAGGAATCAGGAAGCTTCGCTGGTCTGCGCAAGGTAAAGGTAAAAGTGGTGGAGTAAGGGTTATCTATTACTACCATAATGGAAGTGTGCCGCTATTCCTTTTGACAGTTTTTGGCAAGGGTGAGAAAGCGAATATCTCAAAGTCTGAACGTAATGAATTGAGCAAGCTGACTGACCTGTTGCTTAAGCGATATGGTGGTTAATATGAGTAGCGCATTTGCAAGCATAAAGCAGGGTCTGGATGAGGCCCTTGAATATTCCAAGGGGAAGATCGAAAAAGCTGTAGTGCATGAATTTGGGCCTGTAGAAGTCAAACAGGTTCGAGCCAAGCTTGGAATGTCCCAGAATGAATTCGCTTCCGCTTTCGGTATCAGCGTCAGCACGCTGCGTCACTGGGAACGTGGCGACCGCGCGCCACACGGCCCCGCGCTTGTCCTGCTGAATGTGGTATCGAAAGAGCCGAAAGCTGTACTGAAGGCACTTAGTGCTTGATTTCTCAATACTGTAAATTCAGAGGGATTTATGCCAGAACGGAAAAGAATAGCGCTTCTTATTGACTGCGATAATGTCAGCCATAATTCAATAGACGGAGTACTGGAAGAGCTCGCAAAACATGGGATTGTTAACGTCCGTCATGCACATGGCGATTGGAAAAGTCCCTCTTTGTCTGGCTGGATAGATAAGCTTCACCCTCATGCCATTCGACCCATGCAGCAGTTCGCTTATACAAAAGGTAAAAATGCCACCGACGCAGCAATGATCATTGACTCGATGGATCTACTTTACAGTAATACCGTCGATGCATTTGCTTTGATGACTAGCGATAGCGATTTTACGCCCCTTGTACTTAGGCTTTTGGAAAGTGGACTGACCGTTTACGGGTTTGGTGAAAGCAAAACCCCCAAGCCATTCGTCGATGCGTGCTCGACGTTCATCTACACAGAAAACCTCGTTGTTGAAGCGGAGGAAGAGTCAGAAGTACCTCAACGTTCAGCAAAGAGGAGTAGAAATGAACTCAGGCAGGACACCGCCTTGGTAAGGCTGCTAAGGACCGCGGTGGAGCAAACATCTGAGGATGATGGCTGGGCACACATGAGCAAAGTCGCCCACTACATATCAAACAACAGCTCATTCTCTTCAATTAACTATGGCTACAAGAAGTTGGGAGATTTAATTAGAGCAACTGAGCTATTTCATGTGGAAATGAGAAAGGCTGGAACAGCCATGTTTATTAAAGACGCTCGCCAGTAATTTTTAAAGCTAAAAGGGAGCTTTACCGCTCCGCGTTTTGGGATCTCTACGTTGTCCATTCCGGCGCGCCCTTGTACAATACTTGTACGAACTCCGCTCTATTAGAAAGGTACTAGTCCAATGCGTCATTGATGCCGCCGTCCTCAAGACGGCCAGTCTCCACCAGCCCCCAGTCGCCGGGGGAGTTCTTGGCATCCATGGAATATCGCATGACTACAACCTATCTCACACTGAAAGGTGTCTCCCAGGTTCTGCCGGATGGCAGAGCGCTATTCGCCGATCTTAATGAAACCTTCGATATGCAGCCGACGGGGCTGGTAGGCCGCAATGGCGTCGGCAAAACGGTCCTGGCGCGCATTCTGGCGGGGCAACTGCAGCCAAGCGCCGGAGACTGCCTGCGCTCCGGCCTGGTGCATTACCTGGCCCAACAAGTAACCTGCCCGGAGGGCGCCACCGTCGGTGACCTGGCGGGCGTTCAGCCTGCGCTGGATGCGCTGGCGCGCATTGAGTTGGGCAGTACGGCACCGGAGGATTTCGATGCCGTGGGCGAGCGTTGGGACATTCGCCAGCGACTGCGCCATGAACTTGAGCGCGGTGGCCTTGGCCACCTTGAGGCAACCGCCCCTGCCCGTCTACTCAGCGGTGGGGAGACCATGCGCGTCGCCCTGATTGGCGCCCTGCTCTCGGACGCCGACTTTCTGATTCTCGATGAACCCAGCAACCACCTCGACCGACCAAACCGACAGGCCTTGATCGAACATCTCAAGCGCTGGCCGGGTGGCTTGATCGTGGTCAGCCACGACCGGCAACTGCTGGACGCCATGGAGCACATCGTCGAACTGACCCCGCAGGGACTGCACCGCTACGGAGGCAACTACACCTTCTATGCCGAACGCAGGGCCGAGGAGCGACAGAACGCCCTGGATCAGCTTAATCAGCGCAAGCTCGAACGCCAGCGCGAGGAGCGGGCAATGCGCCAGCAGCGGGAACGTCAGGAACGTCGACGGGCCCGCGGCAATCAACAGGGCAAGGAGTCCAATCAGGCCAAAATTCTTCTGGACCGCCAGAAGGAGCGCAGCGAACACTGGACAGGCGCCTTACACCAGAAGCACGCCACTGCTCGAGCCGAGCTGAACCAACAGGTGCGCGAAGCAGCGCAACAGATCAATCATGAAGCCGAGATCACCCTGCATGCCATACCCATTTGGCAGGCACCAAAACGTCGGGTGGCGGAACTGGAGGCCGTGGAGCTGCCCTTTGTTGAGGGCCCTACGCGCACTATCAGCCTGACCCTGAGTGGGCAGCAGCGCATCGGCGTGGTCGGCCCGAACGGCTGTGGGAAGTCGACTCTGCTCCGCGTGCTCGCAGCCCAGCTCGCGCCCTTGTCGGGCACCTGCAAGGTGACGCCGCACTGCGCCTATCTTGATCAGCGGCTGGGCAACCTTGAC
Source organism: Marinimicrobium sp. UBA4509 (assembly GCF_002388575.1). Taxonomy (NCBI): domain Bacteria; kingdom Pseudomonadati; phylum Pseudomonadota; class Gammaproteobacteria; order Cellvibrionales; family Cellvibrionaceae; genus Marinimicrobium; species Marinimicrobium sp. UBA4509. The sequence continues at coordinate 115,215 of NZ_DGMV01000084.1, read as the reverse complement.
CCTGAGAAAACGGTGCTCGAGCAGTTACAACTGGCGAACCGCACCACCCCCGAAGGGGACTTACGGATGCGGCTGGCACAACTGGGACTGGACGCACCCAAAGTCGAGATGCCGAGTAGAAGGCTCAGCGGAGGCGAGCGCCTGAAAGGATCACTGGCGTGTATCCTCTATGCCGACCCGCCCCCGGAGCTGCTGCTATTGGATGAACCGAACAACCATCTCGACCTGCCTTCCACAGAGGCGCTGGAGACTATGTTGCGCCACTACCCGGGGGCGTTGCTCGTGGTATCGCATGACGACCGATTTCTGAATAACCTCGGATTGACGGGTCGGCTGGTAGCTACCAAAAAAGGTTGGAATTTGGAGCCATTCTGACAATTGGGCTGTCGATTCTGTCGTGGTTCAACCGACCAGTTGAACAGAAGCAGCGAGGTTCGGGCTCCAACCCCCCGGATTTTCTGCTTTACTTCAGCAACGGCCCCTGTGATGGGCTCACTGTTCAACTTTTGGAGGATTAATATGCCAGCCAACACCGGCACCGTACGACTGCACCGCGTCCTGCGCGCTCCCACCGAGCGGGTGTATAAGGCCTTTACCAGTAAAGACGGCCTGGAATATTGGATCGCGCCCTACGGTTTTACCGGCAAAGTCCATGAAATAGACGCCAAGGTGGGTGGCGGCTACCGCATGTCATTTACCAACTTTGGCACTGGTAGCAGCCACTCGTTTACCGTCGAATATGTGGAGCTGGTGCCCAATGAGCGCATCCGGCATACCGACCGCTTTGATGATGAGAACCTGCCCGGGGAGATGATGGTGACCGTCGACCTGAAAGCGGTCTCTTGCGGCACCGAGATTCACATTGTTCAGGAGGGCATCCCCTCGGTGATTCCGGAGGAGATGTGCTATCTGGGGTGGCAGGAATCGCTGGAACAGCTGGCCAAGCTGGTGGAACCGGAGATTCCCGATAACGGTTGATGGAGTGACCGGCGCACGCTGCCAGACCGCTGAGGGCCTGCGCCGGCACATCCAAAAACAGGTATGGGACAATCCCAGCAGCGGTGCCGTAGCGGCCAACGCAGCTCTTGAATCCATAAGCGCAAACTCCTTCCTCTCTCAAGGACTATTGCCGCTCAATACGTATACGCTGTGCGTCATCGACCCTGACCTCTATCGGTTGCTCGTTTTTGATCTGGTCCTTCAGTCGGTCAAAGAGACCGGGATGCTCATCGGTATGAAACCGGGTAGTCACGTAAGCGGGCATCGGGAATCCGTCGGTAAACTTTAACGTAACAAAACGATATCGGGTTCTCACACTATCGAACTCGCCATCCATCCGTTGACGATGCTCAAAATCGGACGCTCTATACACCGGCACACCGGTTAACGTATTACCTGGACGAACCGTCGATGGCAGCGGGTAGGCTCGAGCCCCGAACTCCGTCCGGGACAGAGCGCCTCCAACACATCCCATCACCACTGCACCAAAACCAATCGCCAACAGCGTTCCTCTATTTAAATGCCAGTAGCGCAGTTGTTCGTCGAAGCTTTCCATGGTGGCCTGCTCAACCTGTGTACCACCACTGGCCACTGCCACACTGGCAGGGTGAGCGAGCAGGTGCAGCGCACTCATGAACACCAACCAGAGCACCAGTATAAACGCCACGGTACCCATAAAATGAATCATACGGAACTCTTTGACAGGTGTACCTGCCGTGTCGGTCCCACGGTCTTTGATAAAGAGTTCAGTTCGGTAGATATCATCAAAACTCATGTTGTAGCCGACATCTGACAGATAAGTATACGGCTCGGACCGAGGCTCATCTCGCGGCAGGTAGCGGCCGGCTCCCGGGCCGTCATTGCCAAGGTATACCAGCCTATGTTGCTCCCCCACCGCCGAGAGATAGACACGATTGGCCATGGGCGACATGATCAAAATGATAAAAAGCAGAGGAAGAATGGTGAACGTCAAGGTAATGCCCGGGTGCTCCAGGCCGCCCCAGTTCTTAGCCCACCAGCGAATGGTCTGCCAGGCGCCAATGCCATAGGCGTGCTTGAGGTACAGATGCACCAGATAAATCGGCAGGGCGTAGCAGATCAGGTTTTTAATCAGGGCGATCAGTTGCAGCATTGTCTCGGATTCCTTGACAGTCAATCGGGCGGCACACACTACAACGAACCTCCGTGCAGGTCGAGGACCGGGGTCACGAAACGCGATGCTTCTCCGGCGCCAGCAGCGCGCTCAAGCAGAAGCGCAGCCGGGAATCGCCTATTCTTGGATTACCGGCATGCACTCACCCGCTTTTACGAGGCCGTGGGTAAAGCGATCGCTCGCGCCGACGACCTGTACCTGATCGGGTCGGGGGAAGCCCGTAAAGAGCTGCTGCACTATCTGAAAGAACACGACCGGTTTACCGGCCGGGTCAGGGAGTCCAAGCCCGCTCAGGAAATGACCGAAGCGGAGATGGTTGCGGAAACCCGGCGCTTCTATCACTTGCCGATGCAAGAAGCGAGCTGAGAGTCGGCGTTTGGCTTTTTATGAAAGGTGCGGTAACCTCGAAGCGGTTTTTATATAAAACTTTATATTCACTGATGGTAAAAGAGCATGATCTCCATCATGCTCTCCCTATTGCCTTCTAATAATAATCGCTCCGAAGGAGATTCCCGATGCTGAACCTCAAGCCCGTACTGGCAGCCTTGCTGCTTTCCCTATTTTCGCTGAGCGCTTTAGCGGATGTCGCCCCTCTCACCACAAAAGGCAATCAGGTGCTGATCGGCGGCTCCACCGGCAGCATCGCCGGGCCCAGCCTGTTCTGGAGTAACGACGGCTGGGGCGGGGACAAGTTCTATACCGCGGGCGCGGTTAAGACGGTGGCTGAAGACTGGAACGCCGAGCTGGTTCGCGCCGCCATGGGCATAGAAACCCCCGGTGGTTATCTGGAGTCACCTGAGAGTAACCTGACCAAGATTCGCACAGTGGTGGACGCGGCCATTGCCAATGACCTCTACGTCGTCATCGACTGGCACAGCCACCACGCCGAAGATCACCCGGACAGCGCGGTGGCTTTCTTCACGCAAATGGCCGAGGAATACGGCGAGCATCCGAACGTCATTTACGAAATCTACAACGAGCCGCTGGATGTCTCCTGGACCGATACCCTCAAGCCCTATGCGGTGCAAGTCATTGAAGCCATCCGCGCTATCGACCCGGACAACCTGATTGTGGTGGGCACGCCCAACTGGTCACAGGATGTGGACGTCGCGGCCGAAAGCCCCATTACCGGTTTTCAGAACCTCGCCTATGCCCTGCACTTCTACGCGGGTACCCACACCGATTCTCTGCGGGACAAAGCCCGCGACGCCCTTGATAAAGGGTTGCCCCTGTTCGCGACAGAGTGGGGCACCGTAAATGCCAACGGCGATGGTGATGTTGCGACAGCGCAAACCGAAATCTGGATGGACTTCTTCAAGGAACACAATATCAGTCACGCCAACTGGGCACTGAACGACAAAGAGGAAGGTGCATCCGCGCTGGTCGTCGGCGCCAGCCCCGAGGGCAACTGGTCCGAGAAGGACTACACCGCCTCTGGCCGGTATGCTCGGGACATTATTCGCCAATGGGAGGCACGCGAACCTCAATAAACAACAAAGTTACGGTCTTTTTCCGGTCACTTCGGAAGTCAGCCAGAGGCTACAGCTCGGTCACAGCAACGGCACCAACCACTCAACAATGTCCTTGCTCAGGTCCTTCAGGCATCTTTGGGTGGCCGAACAGACGGTGTAGGCGGTCCCCATGTCCAGCACGTTGCTGCTGGGTGTGAAATCCCTGAGCGAGGCAAAGCCGCAGCTGTGGCTGGCCGTAACCACGCTGTTGGGCGCGGTGGCGTGAATCAGCGCCGTAGTGACCTTTACCGCGGGCAGCTTGGAGTTGGATTTCATGCCAAAGGTGAATTCCTCGCTGCCCAACGTCAGGCCCTCGATGTCGATTGCCAACACGGGGATATCGCCAGCCTTAATTTTATCGGCGGTGCTGACGGCCTGCATGACCAGGCCCTGCTTCTCGGCCCGTTCAAGAATGCTGCTTACCAGACTTTGTTCGATCTCACAGGGCAGCTCATCCTGGGCGTAGTTATAGCCTTCAATGTTAAACCCCAGGTTTTCGTTCAGGTAAATCTGGGCCGGACGCTCATCGGCCGACACGGCCGCCGAGATGGCACCCAAACACACCAGTGCCAAGAGACTTAAAGGTTTCATGGTCAATCTCCTCAAATTGGGATCATCAGCGCCGGCCTGTGTCCTGCCCGCCACATCTTCACTATAGCGCTTTAGGGCAAATTTTCCGCAGTATCAATCTAGTGACTCAAAAACCACGGTTTTAGATTCTCCGGGCTGATCTATTGTCAAAGGCCTAGCGGTGTAGCGCAAGAGGTTTAGGCGCATGAGTACTGGCGCGCGCGAGATACAATAATGGGGGGACGGGAAATCGAATATAACGGGGAGAAAACTGGAAGTCCTTTTCCAGTTTATTGCGTTTAGCGGTTCAGGTACTCCATCAACCACTGCATGGCCGGCCGCTGTTGACCACTGCTGGTCATCAGGCCGGTGCCTTCACGCCAGGTGGCACCCACGATATAACCCCACAGGGTAATACCCACCACATTGGGATGGTTGTAGAAGATCGGGAAGTGCGTCTGCATGTACTCGAGCTGCAACTGGTCGTTGGACTCCTGAATGTCGTACTCGGAGATATACAGCGGCAGACCCAACTCAGAAATCTGATCCAGCTTGGCTTCAATCTCCGGACCGGTCCAGACGCGCGGGTTGTACAGACCGTGGGCTTGCAGACCCAGCGCATCCACATAACCGGAGTTCACGGCTGGGCGGATCATATCGATGATCGCGTCGGTGTCCCAGGTCATGAAGTTGAAGTCGTTATAGATCAGAACCGCGTTCGGGCAGTGCTCACGGGCAAGGCGGAACGATTCAGTGATCCAGTCACTGCCAAAGGCGCTCTCGGCGTAGTTGGCCGGTGCGTGCGAGGGCAGCGCTTCGTTCACCACGTCGATCATTTCGGTATCGGGGTAGCGGTCACAGTAGTCGCTGATCCACTCTTCGATTTCCGCGCGTTGTTCCGCCGGGCTTAGGCTATCGATCCAGCCGGGACGCTGACTGCCCCACACCAGTACGTGAGCTTTGACCGGAATGCCATTGGCGCGAGCAAAGTCATAGATGGCATCGAGCGGACCCCAGTTGTACTGATCACGCGTACCTTCGACCGAGCCCCACTTGCCTTCGTTTTCCGGGGTGATCTGATCCCAGTACTGCATAAAGTCGGAGCGGACCTGGCCGTTGGTGGTGATGTTGCCCACGTGGAAGGGCGGGAAGTCCGGGTTGCCCGGATTCGGGTTGCTGCTGGAGCTGGAGGAGCTGCTGGAGCTGGAAGACGAACTGCTGCCATCAAACGGGTTGCCGAAGCCGATGGAACCGCTGCAGTGGAGCATTTCCGAATAGGAACCCGCACCGCACTCTCCGTCCCAGGCGCCGGTGTTGTCCTGTTGATCTTCCGCCTGGTAGGTGACGCCGTTGACGATCACATAGTCCACCTGCACGTCACGATCACCTTCATCATTGGTAAAGGCCACGCGAAGCTCTCCGGTGGCGTTGGTGCTCACGGTGTAATCCAGCATGCCGACACTCAACGTCCAGGTTTCGATCGTCTGGCCACCAATTTCGAGGCTGACGCTTTCGTCGCCGGTCACGCCACTCATGCGCACGGTCACGCTGTTGTCACCGCCGGCATCGGAGCTGCTGGAACTGCTTGAACTACTGGAGCTGTCGGAGCTGGAGCTGCTGCTCGATCCATCGCCCCCTGCCACATCAAGGGAGGCCAACTCCGCAATGCTGCCACCGTTGGCGCAGAAGCCGAAGCCGGTGCTGTTACCCGCTTGAATGGTGGCGTTATGAGCAGCGGGAGTCACTGAGGTTCCGCTCAGGTTGCCGTTCCAGAGGTTGTTGATGCTACTGCCATTAAGATCCAGGCCGACGGTCCAGTCCGTGATGGCACTACCGCCATTATTGTCGATGGTGACGCTGGCACAGTAGCCAGAGCCCCACTGGTTATCGACATTCAAGGTGGCCTCAGCGGAGCCGGAAGTTATGGCCTGCGCCGCCTGGGCGGATACAAATAACGCCGCCCCCAACATCAGTTTTCTGTGTAGTAAGTGGGTCATTTTCGAACTCCTGTTTCAAGTCATTATTGGCATGTGGAGTGTTGCAAATGAATGCAAGAAAACGCCTGCTCACCGACGGAGGTTCGACTCAATAACAACTTAAGTGAATAGCGCTGATTGTTGATTATTAGAACGGGTTATTAAGCGCTATTGGGTACCGCCGATCCGTAGGCGTCTTCTGGAGTTAACTACCGCACCTACATATTGTCAAATTGAACTTAAGGGGTTGGCGCCTGATCCTTTTATTGTTTCTCCGGTTTGTGCCACGCATCACGAAATCTGCCAATTTCCCCGTTCGCACTGCCCAATAAGTCACAGTCAAGGCTATTGACATACTTGTATACATGTCTTACTTTAAGACTTAGAGATCGGATGACTATAAGTTGACCGGTCTTACTTCGCCCTCCCACTTCTCGGGCGAAATGAATAATGCGCCAATTTTCATAACGATAAGCCAGCTTGGAGATTGTTCATCATGAAAACCCCAACCTTCCGCCTCAGCAAACTGGGTTTGCTGGGCCTTGCCATCGGTGCCACCAGTTTTGCTCAGGCTCAGGAGGCCAATGAAGAGGCCGCCCCGGCCACCACCGGCCTTGAAGAGGTGGTCGTCACGGGCTACCGCGGATCACTGCTCAACTCGACCAACGCCAAACGGGACTCCAACGGATTCTCGGATGTGATTTTCGCCGATGATATCGGCAACATGCCCAGCCAGAACCTGGCCGAGTCCCTGGCCCGAATTCCCGGCGTTAAGATCAACCGTGAAGTGACCGGTGAAGGCCAGCAGATTTCTGTGCGGGGTCTGGGACCGAGCTTTACCAAAATTGCCCTCAACGGCAATGCCATGGCGGTGGCCTCTACCGGCAGCCTGACCTCCGGTAACCGCAACCGCGAAGTGGACCTGGACCTGTTCCCCACCGAGCTGTTCAGCAGCCTGGCGGTATCCAAAACCGCAACGGCCGGCCAGCTCGAAGGCGGGGTATCCGGTTATGTGAACATGCGCACGGCGCGCCCTTCCGACTTTGATGGCCAGCATTTCAGTTACTCCCTGGAAGGGGCCTATAGCGAGCTGAGCGAGGATGTCAGCCCCAAGTATTCGTTCATGTATAGCAACTCCAACGAACAGTTTGGCGTGCTGTTTGGTCTGGCCGGTGAGCAGAAAAGCTCCCGGGTGGACGGCTATGAAGCGGTTGCGCTCTACACCGACGGCTGTGTGGCCGAGTGGAGTAACCCCGAGCGCACCAACTCGGCCTGTGTCGAAGGCAGCGAAGGCTTCAACCACTTTTTCTGGAGCCCTGAAGCCACACCGGACTATGCGGCGGCCAAAGACGGCGTGGCAGTGGGTGACCCGGTCGATCCGGTAGCCACCTCTGGTCTGGACGCCGAGACACTGGACACCGCCCTGCTGCCCTATCTCGGCCGTCCGATGACCGCCGTGGGCGACCGCGACCGGATGACCGGCTTGCTCTCGCTGGAGTTCCGTCCCAATGACGATATGGAGTTCGTCCTGGACACCATGTATGCCCAGGCCGATCGTGACTTCACCCGTACCGAAGCCATGCTGTGGGGACGGCGCAACTACCTGCATCAAGGGGCGGCCATCATCCCCGAAGATGTCACGGTTGAGAACGGTTATGTCACCGACGCAACCTTTTACAACGCCCACATCTGGGTAGGCTCGCATCAGTACACCGAAGACCTGAACTTTGTCAGTTTCATGCCCAGCATGGCCTGGCAGATCAGCGATGACTTCAAGGCCGACATCTCGGCGAGCTATACCAAGTCAGAATTCGATCGCGACGAGCCTTATGTGCTGTATATGTCCCCCGGTGCGACCATGCAGTACACCGTGTCCGGCACTCTGCCCTCGTTCAACTTCAGTCTCGACCCGGCCAGCCCCGATATTGGCTGGACTTGGCAACAGGAGTTTGACCAGAACGAAGACGGCGTCATTCAGGACAATGAGAAGTTCGGCGACCGGTTCCGTATCCAGCGCAACCGCCGGGTAACCGAAACCAACGGTTTCCATGCGGACTTCGCCTGGGGCGAAGATGCCGACGTCAGCGGCATCAAGTTCGGCCTGGCCTGGGATGAGAATTCCAGCAACATGGACGCCTGGGGCGGCACGCAGGAGTTTCAGGAAAATTTTGTGGACGGCTCCGATGCCGACCTGAATTTCTCTGACTACCTCGGCCCATCACTGGTTGACGACCTGGGCAGCAACATCAGTGGCTATAACGGGTACTCCGGTATCGCCCAGGTGGACTGGGCGCGCATCAAGGAGGCCACCAACTATGACGACTTCGAGCCGATCAAAACCAGTGGCGACCAGTTTGGCCAGACCGTCGGTAACATCAGTGAAGAAATGCTGGGCCTGTATGTGGAAGGCAACGTTGAGCAGCAGGTGAATGATCGGCCGCTGCGCATCAACGCCGGTATTCGCTGGGTGGATACCGAACAGACGGTGAGCACCGACCAGAGCGAAACCAAGGCGGATTACAGCAAAGTGTTGCCCTCGTTCAGTATGGTGTACGACCTGCGGGACGATATCAAAGTGCGCATGAGCGGTTCGCGCAGCCTGACCCGCGCTAACCCGGCGGACATGTTCCCCAACTCAGCCTGGGGCAGCTCCGGTATCGAATCGGTGCGTGCCGGCAACCCCTTCCTGACACCGTTCGAAGCCACCAACTTCGACATTGGCGGTGAATGGTATTTTGAAAATACCGGCTATGTCGGTTTCACTCACTTCATCAAGGAAGTGACCGGGTTCACCCGCTCCGACACCCTGACCGTGGACTGGCTGGACCTGCCCAACTACGGCATGGACATCAACAACATCGGCGAGGACCGGGAGCAGGCACTGGCCGAGTGTGGCGGCCCGACCGTGTGTACGACTCAGGTGAGTACCCGCAGTAATGTGGATGGCTATACCACGCTATCTGGCTATGAAGCCATCTGGGTAATGCCGCTCGACTTTATTGTGGAAGGCCTGGGCTTTGACACCAGTGCCACCCACATTAACCAGAGCGCCAGTGACGAGGATGCCATTGTGACCGGCATTTCCGACTGGACCTACAACTTCACCGCCTTCTACGAAACCGACCGTCTGCAGGCTCGTATGACCTACTACCATCAGGATGGATCGGTGTCCGGGTACACCAATGGGTTCGAGCTCAAGTCCATGGACCGCTCCCAGGTGGACTTCTCCGGCAGCTATCGCCTGCCGGTGCTTGAAGAGCAGAACCTGACCATCACCTTCGATGCCTACAACATCACCGACGAACCGGTCGGCACCTGGCATCAGTACGAAGGCATTACCTTTGACGCCTTCTACCCCGGCGCCACCTATACCTTTGGTATTCGCGGCTCCTTTTAACGCGGTGCGATGCTGAGACCTCCTGCCCAGGGATGGGGACGTAACACCTTGGTCGGTGAATTCGTTCACCGGCCTTTTTTATATAGCAACTTTGTTTTTACATAATAAATTTGGCATCATTCCCACCCAGTACGATAAATCATAAACACACGAGGCACTCCCCAATGCGCTGGACCCAACCTTTGCTCTGTATCGGATTGGCCACTGCGGTCATGACCGGCTGTAACAGCCAACCCAACACCCCCAATCAAGCCGACCGGGAAGAATGGGTCGACCTGTTCAACGGCAAGGATCTGGATGACTGGATCATCAAGATTGCCGGCTCTCCTCCGGGCGAAAACACCCTGAACACCTTCCGCCTGGAGGACGGCAAGATCGTGGTCAGTTATGACCAATACGATGAACTGAACGGTCGCTGGGGCCACATTTTTTACAAGGAGCCCTTCTCCCACTACCGCATCGAGGTGGAATACCGCTTTGTGGGCGAACAGGTCGCCGGTGCGCCAGAGTGGGCCATTCGCAACAACGGCATCATGTATCACGCCCAATCCCCGTATGAAATGGCAATCGACCAGGGCTACCCCGCCTGCATGGAGGTGCAACTGCTCGGTGGCAACGGCACCGATGAGCGCCACACCTCCAATCTGGTAACGCCGGGTACTCATGCGGTTTATGAGGGCGAGCTGCGCGAGGATCACATCATCGAGTCGACCAGCAAGACCTATCACGGCGATCAGTGGGTCACCGCTGAAGTGGAAGTGCACGGCAATGACCTGGCGATTCACCGGGTGGAAGGTGAAGAGGTCATCCGGTACAGCGGCATGCAACTGGATGACGGTACGCTACTGCACGAGGGCTATATCGCACTGCAGGCGGAAAGCGCCCCTATCGAATTCCGCTCGGTGCGCCTGCTCAACCTGAAGGGCTGCATGGACGACAGTGCCAGCAACTACAAGTCCTATG
>NZ_DGMV01000084.1:85344-104548 GCF_002388575.1 Marinimicrobium sp. UBA4509 | reverse complement strand
TTGCCAGCAACTACAAGTCCTATTTTGTGGCAAACGACCCGGACGCCTGCACTTACTGATGATGCACCGGGGTGAGTGACCGGCCATCCCTCATTGACCATCTCGCTTGAGCCGCCGTCCGAGTCCGGGCGACGGCTTTTTTATTGGCGTTGGTCAGATATACTAGCCACCCGTATACTGGACCCCTTGTTTCACCATCGGAGCTTTTCATGCTGGAAGCCGTCTGGATCGCATTTGCCTTCACCCTGGGATTTCTGGTTCACCGGATGGGCCTGCCCAACCTGATCGGCTACCTGGCCGCCGGCTTTGCCATCAGTGCGGTCGCCCCGGCACTGAACCTCCCCGAAGAGAATGGCGAAATACTGGATCATATCGCCCACCTGGGTGTGCTGTTGCTGCTGTTTACAGTGGGCTTGAAGTTGCGCTTGCGCAACCTGGTGCGCCCGGAGGTGATCGGCGGCGGGCTGCTGCATTTTACCGTGTCCTGTCTGGTGCTCGCCCCGGCGTTTTATCTGTTTATGGATATCTCGCCCTACACCGCCGGCATGCTGGCGGTGGCGCTGGCATTCTCCAGCACCGTGCTGGCGGCCAAGGTGCTCGACAGCAAGCGAGAGTTGCGCGCCTTTCACGGACGGGTGGCCATCGGCATTCTGATTGTGCAGGACCTGATCGCCCTGGTGGTCATGGCCTTTGCCAACGGCGAGACGCCCTCCTGGTGGGCGCTGCTGATTTTCGCTCTGCCGCTGTTGCGTCCGGTGTTCTATCGCCTGCTCGACATGAGTGGCCACGACGAGTTGCTGATGTTGCTGGGCTTGCTGTTGGCACTGGCCGTAGGTGGCCAGGGGTTCGAGTCTGTGGGACTCAGCTCCGAACTGGGAGCGCTGGCCTTTGGCGCCCTGCTGGCCAATCACCCGCGCGCGACCGAGCTGTCCAACTCGCTCTGGAGCGTAAAAGAACTGTTTCTGGTAGGTTTCTTTCTGCAGATCGGCATGGAGGGGTTGCCCGACGCCGACATGCTGATTTTTGCCGCCATCATGACGCTGGTGCTGCCCCTCAAGGGGCTGCTGTTCTTCGTATTGCTGCTGGCTTTCAAGCTGCGCGCCCGCAGCGCCTTTCTGACTGGCCTGAGCCTGAGTAACTACAGCGAGTTTGGCCTGATCGTCGCCAGTGTTGCGCTGCCGGAGTGGCTGGTGCCGATTGCCATTACCCTGGCGTTTTCCTTCGTGCTCTCCGCACCGCTCAACCACATCGCCCATCCGCTCTACGAGAAGCTGGCCAACCGCCTGCAGAAGCTGGAACGGGATAGCTGGCATCCGGACGAGCAGCCGATCTCCCTGGGTGATGCCGAGGTGGTGGTGATGGGTATGGGCCGCACCGGTGCCGCCGCCTACGAACGCCTGCAGAAGCAGGGCTATAAATTGATTGCCCTGGATTCGGACCCCGGCAAGGTGGACAAACACCGTAAGGCGGGACGCAATATTCTGTTCGCAGACGCCGAGGATCAGGCCTTCTGGCAGGGGTTGGACATGACCCAGATCAAGGCGGTGGTCCTGAGCATGAGCGACTCGGAAGCGAAGATCATTTCCGCCAAAAAACTGCGCAGCAATGGCTTTGAGGGCTATATCGTTTCCCATAGCCTGTACGAGGATGAAGCCAACCGCATCGACGCCGCTGGCGCCAACCGGACTTACCTGACGATGAACGAGGCGGGCACCAGCCTGGCCGAGCACATCTGTCAGTACATGCAGACCGGCCGGGCCGAGCACTGATCAGGCGACGGCCTGCTCAAGGAACCGGCGCATCCACTGGCCAACACGCTCACCCTGGTGAGGAACCGAGTAGCTTTCAAGCACCCTGGCCAGGTGGTCTGGCGTAAGTTCCTGTTTGCGGTACTGCAACAGGGCCTGAGCGTAGTCCACGCTGAATTCCGGATGGCCCTGAATGGCCAGAACCCGACCGGGGATATGGAAGGCCGCGTTCGGACAGAAGTCGTTACTGAGCAGACGTTCGGCGTCGGGCGGTAAGCGGGTCACCTGGTCGCGGTGGCTGATGATCAACGATACCGATTCGGCATCATCCACAAACGGTGGCTTGGTCAGCAACGGATAGGTCATCACCCCCAGGCCCCAACCGGTGTCCGCGCGCCCGGCCTCTCCACCCAGCGCGTGCGCCAGCAGTTGATGGCCAAAACAGACACCCACCATCGGTTTACCCGCCTCGAACAGCGCCCGGACATACTCACGCAGTCGGCGAATCCAGGGCTCATCGGAAAAGGCATCGTACTGGCTGCCGGTGATCAGGTAGGCATCATACTGATCCATGTCCGAGGGATAGTCGCCCTCAATGACCCTGAAAATGTCCATCTCCCAATCGAGCTGTTGACGCTCGAACAGCGCCTCAAACATTCGGCCGTAGCTGTGGTACTTAGGCTGCAACGCCTCTCTCAGAATATCCGCATCCAGAATGGCCAATCGCATGCACTGACTCCCGTCTTGTTGATCAACTGCCGCCCAGCTTAACCCACCTTCCGCCGGATTCCACCACTTCGAAGCGCGCCCACTGCCTGAATTCTTCCCGCTGACAAATGCCGGTCTCATAGGCGTTGGCGCCGGCGACGTTTTTATAGATCACCTGATCCCGGCGCTGTTCCGCGGCATCCGCCGCATCAACGACTTGCCTCACACACCAGCGATTCCCCAACTCTCCGTTACTGTAGAAACGACCGGCATCAATTCGCTGCGGGTGCTCGACCTGCTGCTCGGCGTGTTCGCGTGCCAGCTGCGTCAGCTCCACCAGCTCTTCCGTTGTAATGTCGACGTAGGAATTCAGCTGCTCCATGGCGGCCGCCAGATCTTCCTGACTGAGGGTGATGGAGCCGACTTTGGGCGGCGCGTGTCTGGTATGGTCCAGGCGGCGACTCCAGTGGGCCGGATAGCGGCGCCACGCGAAAAAGCTGTTGAACACCACCGCCGTGGCCACCAGGGTGAGCGCATTCAGGGCCACCGGGGTGATCACATAGTGGTAACCCATGGAATGTACACTGGCCCCACCGATGACCGCCACCAGAGCGGTGGCACCGCCCGGCGGATGAATGCAGCGCAGGTAATGCATGGCGGCCACCGCCAGCCCAACGGCCAGGGCCGGCGTCCAGAGCGTACCGGGGAACAACTTTTGGCAACTGACCCCGACTATTGCGGAGACCAGATGGCCGCCAATCACCGCCCAGGGTTGGGACAATGCCCCGTGCGGTACGGCAAACAGCAGTACCGCCGAAGCGCCCATGGAGGCGAGCATCAACAGGGCACCGACGTCGGCCAGATACCAGTGGGAGAAACCATAGACCGCCAGAATGCCCACGAAGGCACCCAGTGCCGATAGCAGCTTTTCGCTGTGACGGGTCCGGTTGCGCTCAATGCCAAGATAGGCAAGAATTTCTCGCCAGAGAGAGGAGATAGACACCAAACTGTCCTTATGCACCAAAAAAGTGCGCATAGTATCATTAGCCGGACCACCATGCGTCGGTTATGCTGGCGCTCAGCATAGGAATTCACGTCGGGAGCACTTGATGAACACAGCCACTCAGGCTCTGAAGGGCCGCTTGCAGACGGTGGGCGAAGAAGCCGCCAATACCATCAGCCACGGGATCGGCCTGATTGCCGCCATTATTGCCACACCGTTCATGGTGGCCCGGGCCATTCGCCTGGAGGACCCGGCCTTTGTGGTGGGCGTCAGCATCTTCTGCGCGACCATGATCGTGCTGTACCTGGCCTCCTCCGTGTACCACATGCTGCCGCAGGGACGGGCCAAACGGATTTGCAAGGACATCGATCACTCGGCCATTTACCTGCTGATTGCCGGCACTTACACCCCCTTTACACTGGGCGCCTTGAGCGGCCCCTGGGGTTGGACGCTGTTTGGCATCATCTGGGTGCTGGCGGCTTTTGGGGTGTTGATGAAGAGCCTGAGGAAGCTGCACCACCCGGTACTCTCGGTGGGGCTGTACCTGGTCATGGGCTGGATGGTGCTGGTGGCCATGCACCCGCTAACCCGCGAGGTACCGGCCGCCGGTATCGCTTGGTTAGTGGCGGGTGGCGCATCTTATACGCTGGGTGTGGTGTTCTATGTGCTGGACTCGAAGGTCAAGTTCGCCCACTTTGTCTGGCACCTGTTTGTGTTGGGCGGCACCCTATGCCACTTTGTCGCGGTGTTTGGTTATGCCCACTGAGGTGGGTCAAGCGACTTGAAACAGACGATCAAAAAATCCAGGCGATCATCAACCAGAAAATCACAAAAAACAGGAAGAAGCCCAGCAGCATAAACTGCAACTCCCCCAACAGGCCGTCGCCGGAAGCCACGGCGAAGACCAGAAACAGCACGACGGTGACAAAGAAGGAGACAATGGCGGCGGTTTTCAGCCCCATGCCGGGTTCCAGATAGGACGCGGAGAATTCGGCCAGGGAGGGCAAAAGCAACATCGCCGCCACGCCCACCAACACCACCAGCGAAACCAGGACAATGGCAATCTTGCGGGATTCGTTCCTGTCCTTGCGATCTTCTTCCCCCACCATTACCGGGCGCCTCCGTTCTGGCGGGCCTTGATCAATTCGCGCACCCGGTTGGGTTCGGGCATCCCCTTGGCTTCGATTTCAGGTTGGTCACCAGCGGTGTAGATCTGGATCGTACCCACGCCAAAAATGCGATTGAAAAAACTCTGGTTGACCCGCACGGTGCGAATGCCCGAAATACTGAACTCGGCCCGGTTTTTACTGAGCAGGCCCTGTTCGTACAGAATGTCGTGCTCTTTCACCGTCAGCAGTGAGCCTTTACACTGCAAATACCACCAGAGCAGAATCAGCAGCCCCAGCCCGAAAACCGGAATCAGCAACAGGCTGACGATAAAACCGATGGGGTTGTTCTTGAACATGGCGGGGTGTTCGGAGTACAGGGGTTCGCTCATGGCAGGCTCCTTGTTCTTGGGTCAATGAGCTTGATAATAGCACTCCCGTGCGCCCCCTGCAGCCGGGGTGGTTCACACCCCGGACGATTCACTGAACTTCAGCGTGCCTTGAGTGGCAGCTCCCGGTAGCGGTTCTTGCCGGAGCCACCATCGGCGCCGCCGTCATAGACGTAGCCATAAGCCGCAGAAGCTTCATTCCGTTTGACCAGCGCACCGCGCACCCACTGCACCGATTCATCGTCGACCAACAACCGGGCTTCACTCCAGTCGCCCTCACCACCGTGTTCGGTGTGGTAGAGGTGGCCGGTATCCTCCTCAATAAACAGCACCTGGACACTGTTGCCATAGGCGATGGCGTCCGCCCCGGTCTGATCGGCGTCAACGGCGTTCTGGACCACGGTGCGGTCGCTCACCTGAACCGGGTCACTCCAGTTGCCCTTGGCGTCGAGCCGCCGCTCACAGAGATAGCCGTCCGCCCGCCGATAAATCATCACGACCGTTTCGGACTCCGGCTGATACACCAGGGGCAGAATGGAGCCGATATCTTCACTATCGGTGCCGAGTCCCTCCGCGATGGTTTGCCGCTCGGTCAGTTCATCATTGGGTAGTAATTGACGGTAGAACGCCCTGCCGTCATCGCCGGTGTAAGCCAGGTGCACCACACCATGCTTGCCGAGCACCAGCGCCGGGCCTGACAGAGCCGGACCGATGTCGGCATCAATCACGGTTTCCTCGCTCCAGTCACCCTCGGGTGAGCGGGTGCGGGAGTGAATTTTATCGGGGCCACCGTATACCGCCACCACGCTACCATCGGAGCGCACAGCGATATCGGCCACCTGGGTAGGTGGCTCTTCGGGGGAGGCCAGTCGTTCGTCGCGAATGGCCCAGGTATCCGGTTGCTCGGGGTGATCTGAGGTGCGGAACACGTGATAGAACACATGATCGGAGGTCTGGTGCAGCATATGGATCCTGTCGTCCACCCGAACCGAGGCGAAGCCTTCCAGGTCGCCGGTTTTGGGGCGGTGTGCGCCATCCACTTCGTACCAGCTCTCTCCACCATTGGTGGACTTGACAGTCATCAGGGCATTCCAGGTTTCCGCCGGTTCCATCAGAAAGTAAAGATCGCCATTGCTCGCCTCCCAGGGGCCGATGCGCATGGGCGTTTCCACAAAGGTACCTCCCAGGTGACCATCGGCGACTTCAAGGGTTACCGAGGCCAGCACCTCCGACGCCAGTGGCTCTCCCGTCTGATCCACCAGCCGATACTCGAAACGGTCACCGGACTCGTTGAGGGCGGCTTCGTCGGAAAAGCGGCGAATCACGATGGGAAATTCCCATTCACTGTGCCCGCCCTCAGGTGACCAGACCGGTGTACGATCCGCGAAGCTGACGCCGGCACCACCGGTGAACGGTAGCAGGGAGACGCTTAACAGATCCCGGGTTGGGGCACCGTGCCCGAACGATGCGCTGGCCATAATACTGGTGCGAGGCGAGTGAGGTTGGCCTTCCACCACCAAGGCCCGCACGTCCGCCCGACTTCCTTGCGGCACATACAGTCCGGCGACGGAAGGGGGAATGTCCCGTTTGAGGTTTTCCGTAAAGACCAGTGCCTCATCATGGTATTCCACGATCAGGTCCTGGCCCGCCAGGATCAGTTTCAGCTCAAACCACTGTCCGGGTTTGATGTCGAACGGGTGAGTGGCGAGTGTGGACTCCATACCTTCACTGACGCGGACCACCTGCACGGCGTCACCGGCTTTTACGTCCACGCGCAAATAGTTTTCAGCATCCTCATAACCGAACACGACGCCTGCCTGGGCGTCCACCTCTGGCAGGCGCAGGTCAACCGCGAACTCCAGTGGCTCCCAATGGGTTTCATAGCGCCCCAGGGCCAACAGTGCCAAGTCGTCAGACTGAAGCGTCAGGTGTCCTTCATCGCCATTCGCTATCCAGGACAGCGCCGAGGCGTCGCCGCTGATGAGGTGCCAGAGCTCGTCCATCGCGTCACTGGGCTGGCGATCAAAATCGAGTTCGTACACTTTGGCGGGCTGCGGGAAATTTTCGGCCCCCAGGGGCTCCCACTCGCCATTATTGCGGCGTACGTCAAGCGGGTAACGACGCGCGGTGTTATCCGCTTCGGTGGCTTCGACTTCAAAGCGAATCCGGAAGGGCTCATCGGCGAACACGGTGGCCGGCTCGTTGGTGTCGCTGGCCCAACCACCATCGTCATTCAGCGGCAAACCGAACTCCGAGCGCACTCGAAACGCGGTTTGCCGATCGATTTCCGTTTGGGCTACGGGTTGATTTTGTTTAGGTCCGGTATTGTTGCAACCCAGTAAAAGCAACGCGCTCAGCGCACCGGCCAACAGCGGGACTATGACGCGAGGCTGGCGCGCCACAGAGCCCATAGTCGGCGCAACATTCATGATGTGGTTCATGGTTTTCCTCAGGACGTACGTTTGTCTATTTCGACATGGATTCAGGCTGACAGTGTCCGGTGAAGATACCGTCGGTCAATTCAGTCGGAAGTACACCGGCAGCGTCCAGGTCATGCGGCTCTGGGCGATGTCATCGGGCATCTTGGGCAAGGGGTTGGCCTTTTCGAGCATTTCTTCAACCGCTTCGTCCAGGCTGTTGTGCCCGGTCGGACGCATCAGTTCGTAATCGAGGATGTTGCCGTCCCGGTCAAAGGTGAATGACACCATGGCCATGCCCTGCTCGGCCTTGCGACGGGCCCTCATGGGATACTCTTTGTGGCGTTCCAACCAAGCGCTGACCTGGGTGCGGTAATCCGGCGGCGCATCCTGAATGCCGCCCGTCGCACCGGCCTGCTGCCGATCCGCGGTGCGTTTGGCCTCCTGATCGCTGTGCTCATCAGCGGACTCGGTCGACTCGTCCGTCTCTACGATCTGTTCCGGCTCGGGTTGAACCTCGGGTTCAGGCTCCGGTTCGGGTTTTGGCTCCGGCTCAGGTTCTGGTTCCGGCTCCGGTTGTGGTTCTGGCTCCTCCTCGGGTTCCGGCGTTTTGACCGGAGATTCCAGAGGCTCAGGTTCCGGCTGCGGCTGAGGTTCGGGCTCGGGGGCCGGCGTCGGCTGAGCTGGCTTGGGTGGCGGTGCCAGCGCGATGGTGATCGACTGGGCCCCGGGATCTTCCGCGCGGTGCACGGTTTCCCGGTCTGAATCCAGACGCACCATGGCCAGGGTGTGCACAGCAAACGCCAGGGATAGGGCCAACAGCCAGTGGACGGGTCGCGGTTGTTGAATCATTCGCTTTCAGTCAGTAGTTGAATCTGGGCAACACCGCCGGCACGCAACTCGGCCAACAGTTCGGTCAGGACGCGGGCTTCCAGTCGGCGATCAGCGCGCACCTGCAAGGGAGCCTCAGGCTGCTCGCGCTGGGCAAGACGTTCCGCTAATCCGGCCGGCTCTATGGCCTCGCCCATCCAGGCCAAGCGCCCATCGGCACCAATGGCCAGGTATTCCGGCTGGCTGTCCAGTGCCTCAGCGTGACGAGTGGTGGCAGGGGTCACGGCAAACGGTGGTTCCTGGATCAGGGTGCCGCTGACCATAAAAAAGATCAGCAACAGAAAAACCACATTGATCAGCGGCAGGACATTGTCCTCCGCATTGGTGGTTCGCCGGGGAATGGGCGGCAGGGAGAAATCGGTCTGTTTCAACATAGCGAGGTTTCGGTTACAGCGGTGGACAGATCAATCAGCGGTTTCGCCCAGCGCCAACGCCTGAATACCGGCATGGCCCAACTGGTCAAAGCTGTCGATCAATTCATGGAGCCTGACGCCATCCTCAGCGCGCAGTATCACCGAAGAAATACGCTCAGCCTCCAGGTCCCGAGTCAGTTGCTCTGCCAGTGCCTGGAGCGGATACGTTTGCTCGTCATAACGAAATTCTCCGTCGCCCAACAAATAGATATCGGCTGCGGGAATATCGTCATTGCTGGCCGTTTCACTACCGGTCGCCAACTCCAGGCCACTCCATTGGGCGAGGCTGGAGGCAAGCATAAAAAACAGCAGCAGGTTGAACACCACATCAATCAGTGGTGTCAGGCTGACGCTACGCTTACGACGGGGAGCGACTTCAATTTGCACCGGCCAGGGCCCCTTCCAACGAAGCGGACTTGGTGCGTTGTCCGGCTTTCGACGAGTTGCGCTCGCTCACCGATGGTTCGGTGCTATCAGCGGTGACGCGGTTGAAAACCCGACTGGTAAACACGCGACCCAGCGCATCCTGCATATCTTCGTGCAGGCGCTCGACACTGCGCTCCAGAAAGTTCAGAGCCGCCACCGTCGGAATCGCCACCACCAGACCCACGGCGGTGGTCAGCAGCGCTTCCCAGATACCGCCGGAGAGGACCGACGGATCCACCTGACTGCCGGCCGCTTCCAACTGGTTGAACGCGGCAATCATGCCAATCACCGTGCCCAGCAAGCCCAGCAACGGGGCGATATTGCCGATCACTTCCAACGGACGAAAATGCCGACGCAGGACATTGATGTCCCGGGCTGCGGTGCGGGCCACTTCTTCCCGCAGGCTGTCTTCGGGAATGCCCGCTTCACTGCCCTTGACCACCAGGTTCATGGCCTGGGCAATGGGGTTGGGCTGGCCTTTCAGACATTCGCCGGCTTTGTGAGTGTCACCCTTGCGCCAGGCGTCTATGGCCGGATCGATAAAACGGCGCTCGCCGAGACGGATGGTGCGGAATTGCCATAACTTCAGTACGACGATCGCCAGGGCGTAAATTGACATCAGCATCAGAACCATCACCACTGGACCACCCAGCTCCAATAATTCCGCTAACGTTGCCAAACTGAAACCGTTCATAATGACCTCTACTTCACTTTCGGTGTTGGTGGATGGCGGCCTTTGGCCTTATCCACCCGACATGGACTTGGTGATCATCGGCGTCGACGTGATTAACCGGCGTCTACAAAAAATGGGCCGCGCAGCTCGTAAATTCGGCCGTCGGTGTGATCGCCCGTGTAACCTTTCTGAGAGCTGAAGTACAGACGCTCGCCATCGGGACTGAATGCCGGACCACAGATTTCCGAGTCACGCTGACCGACCACATTCACCAGTTCAAACGGCGTGATATCGGCACCGACCACCACCAGACGCATTTCGCTACCATCTTCAGCCACCAGCACGTCACCACCGGCGGACACCACCAGATTGTCCACATCGTCAATGCCGGGATTGAAGGCCTGGTCGGACTGTTTGTCGTAAATCAGATCCAGCGTATTGGCGTTGGTATCCAGCGCCCACACTCGGTTATCACCTTTGGTGGTGAAGTACACCATGCCTTCGTGATACCAGCAGCCTTCCCCACCATCAAACCGTTCGGCATCGGCTACCTGTTTCCGGGTGGGCCGTTCGCGGCGTTCGGGATCTTCACCGCCCAGACGGGGAACCGGATTGGGCACTGTGTGCCACTGCACGGGACGGGTCTGCAGCGGATCGTCACCGGTCACGACTGCCACTTCCAGCCGCCCTTTGCTCAGATCGGCACGCCCACCCTCAGGATAGTACTCGGGCACAAAGCGATAGAAGTTGCCGTCCTCGGTATCTTCAGTAAGGTAGATATGACGATGAACCGGGTCCACGGCCGCGGCCTCGTGTTTGAACACACCCAAGAGCGGTGCAGGCACGGCGAGCTGACGACCGGTGGGGTCGCACTCGTAAACCAGGCCTTCATCAATTTCTTCGCAGGTCAGCCAGGTTCCCCAGGGCGTGGGGCCACCGGCGCAATTGTTGGTGGTGCCGGTACAGATGGCGTAACTGTCGACCACCTCGCCTTGCGCGTTAAAGCGCAGTGCACCCACGCCGCCCTGGCGCCAGGCTCCCACTTCGGCGTTGGATACATACACCCAGCCGCCATCGTCCATCGGGAAGGTGGCGCCACCGTCGGGCAGTGCATGCCATACATAATCAGAGCCGGCATAGGCCCGCTGTCCCGTGCGCGCCACTTCGCGAACGGAGAAACCACGAGGCACCATCATTCGGGTGTTCGGATCATTCTCAACCACGACTTCGTGCAAGGTGCCGGCGAGGTTGGGAATGTTGCTGACTTTCTTTTTCAGCGCCAAGGGCTTGGCGGATCGGGGAGAACCCTGGGTGGTGCAACCCCACAGGCCCGGACCGACCGCGAGCACCCCCGAAGCGATCAGACTTCTCTGCAACAGGCGGCGGCGCTGTTCATTGACGAGGCCTTCGCGGTTCCCGGTCGCTTTGCATTCTACGTTTTTCATATCAGACTCAGAAATCCAATGGTTATGACGGCTCACAATAAAACGCCCTGACGCACTCCATCCTGAATGCATCACAGCGCGCTCTGCGTCGATTTTGATGAGTTTGAGTGTGCTCCCGGTATGTGACCCTGGCGTGACTGAACGGTGAACTTAAAGTGACGATTGAGTGACAACGCCGACCACCAGCCTGTCATGAAAGCTTAACCTGCTGTTCAAATGACTGTCGCCCGACTGTCATATGAACCCGCTAGCGTGACGTCCTCTACCACAAAATCCGAGCCACTCCGGAAGAACAGGATGTTCTTCCGGAGATGGTTATTTCTTATGTTCAGGGGATAGCTCAATGTACACGATGAAAGTAAAACACCTATTGCGAGGTCTGTTCGGCCTCTGGCTGGTTGCGCTCTGCGCAGCCGTCCAAGCCCAATCCACAGGGGCCATCAGCGGCCAGGTGACCGACGCCACCGGCGAGTTCACCTTTCCCGATGCGGAAGTCCGTATTGAAGGCCAACGCCGCCGGGAAGTGACCGGTCGCGATGGCAGCTTCCGTTTTAACAATGTGCCGGAAGGCCAGTACGAACTGGTGTCAGAGTACGGCGGTGCCATGCCAGAGCGAGTGGCCGTGACGGTCATCGCCGGCGAAACCGCCGAGGTCAGCATCCGCATCGGTGGTGGCAGCGAGCAGGACAATGCCAATCAGTTGAAAGGTCTGCTGATCGACAGCCAGGCGGCGGGTCAGGCCGCGGCGATCAACCGTCGTCGTCGGGCGCCCTCGGTAATCGACGTGCTGTCGTCAGACTCGGTGGGCAACTTCCCGGACCAGAACGTCGCCGAAGCTCTGCAACGCGCCCCCGGCCTGTCCGTTCAGCGCGACCAGGGTGAAGGCCGTTTTGTGGTCATTCGCGGCATTGATCCGAGCTTCAACTCCACCACCATTAACGGCATGCGTATTCCGGGGCCGGAAGCCGACTCGCGCGCGGTAAACCTCGATGCGATTTCCTCGGATCTGGTGGAATCGGTCGAGATTACCAAGGCCATTACGCCGGATATGGACGGCGACGCCGTCGGCGGTAACATCGAAGTGAAAACCCTGACCGCCTTTGATCTGGGTGGCCGCAGCGGCAGCGTCACGGTGGGTGGCAGCTACAACACCACCAATGAAGAAACCAGCCCGGACATCTCGGCGTCTTACACCGACCTGTTCAGCATTGGCGATGGTGAAGATAACCTGGGGATTGCATTTGCCGTCAGCCAGTTTGATCGCGATACCGTTTCCGACGGCATCGAAGGGGCTCCCTGGGAAATGACCGAAACGCCGGAAGGCAATGAGGTCAACGCTCTGCTGGAAGGTGAACAGCGGGACTACGTTCTGACCCGCAAGCGCACCAGCGTCGCATTGAACTTTGACTATCGCCCGACCGATACCGACGAGTACTATCTGCGCACCATGTACAGCGAGTTCGATGACGCTGAAACCAAAGAAGAGAACATCTTCAAATTTGAGGAAGGCGACATTGAAGGTCTGGATGCGGACAGCGGCGAATTCGTTGGGGCTGAATACGAAAAAGCGCATTCCGACAGCAATAAAATTGTCGATATCACCAGCTACAGCCTGGGCGGTAAGAACGAGCGCAACAACTGGACCTTTGATTACAACCTGGGTTATGCCACGGCCGGTGAAGCGGGCGACCTGGAAATTACCGGTGAGACTCTGGCGGAAGATGTCGCCATGGGTTACGACAAGTCCGGTGATGCCCAGCAGCCGCTGCTGTACGTTATTGGCGATCAGGGCAGCAACGCCAGCGACTTCATTCTCGAGTCCGCCGAAGGTGAAAGCGTGTTCAACGAAGAGCGCGAACTGGCGGTTGCCTTCAACGCCCAGCGCGATGTGATGTTCGGTGAAGTGCCGGGCTTCATCAAGTTCGGTGCCAAGACCCGTCAGCGCGAAAAAGAAAACAATATCGACATCAGCATTTACGAAGATTTTGGTGATACCTACAGTATTGCCGACTTTGCCCAGGACTCGCCCGTGGACTATCCGCCCCGGGGCGATTTTGGCCCGGCGGTGGATCGTGACAAGTATCGCGACTTCTTCTACGGTAACCGCGATAACTTCGAACTGAATGCCGAAGACAGCCTGATCGATAGTGCGGCCGAGGACTACGATATCGAAGAAGACATCAACGCCGCCTATGTCATGGCCCAAGCCGAGTTCAAGCGCCTGACCGTGATTGGTGGTGTGCGTGTGGAAGAAACCGACTACGCGGCCCGGGGCACCCAGGTGACGATCGACGAAAACGTCAATGACGGCGAACCCCAGTTGAACGCTTTCTCAGACAGCAAAAGCTACTCGCATGTACTGCCCAGCCTGCACCTGAACTACGCGCTGCAGGACAACATGGCCGTGCGGGCCGCGCTGACCAGCACCATCGCCCGTCCGGGATTTGAAGCCGCCGGTCCCTGGCAGATCATCGAAATCGAAGGCTCCGGTGATGACATCGAGCGGGTCGCTGAAACGGGTAACCCGGACCTGGAGCCACTGGAGTCCACCAACTTTGACCTGCGCTGGGAATACTATCCCACTGGGGTAAGCCTGATGTCCGCCGGTTTCTTCTACAAGGACATCAGCAACTACTTCCTGACCGCCAATGTCGCCGGTGAAGCCCCGTTTGAAGCCTTTGATGAGGTGACTCAGACCATCAATGGCGGGGATGCCGAGCTCTACGGTATCGAGTTGGCCTATATCCGTCAGTTCGATTTCCTGCCGGGACCCTGGGACGGTCTGCTGCTGGATGCCAGCTACACCTTCACTGACAGTGAATCCGACCTGCCCGAGCGCGACAGCGGTATCCCCCTGCCCGGCCAGTCTGACCACATTGCCAGCTTTGCTCTGGGCTATGAGAAGCACGGCTTCAACATTCGCGTCGCCGCGGCCTACCGCAGCGAGTTTTTCGAAGAAACCGATGACGCTTCCGATCCGATGTTTGACCGCTACCAGGACAACCACCTGCAAGTGGACATCACCAGTAAGTACCGGATCAACGACATGGCCCAGGTGTATATGAACCTGGTCAACATCAATGACGAGCCGCTGTACGCTTACTGGGGCAGCTCTGAATTCAACTCCCAGTACGAAGAATACGGCCCCACCATTGAAGCCGGCGTGCGTCTGGACTTCTAAGCGCCGAATTTCAGGGGCCCATAGGCCCTTGACGTCAGCCCCCCGGTGCGCCGGGGGGCTTTTTTTTGTCTCCCCACTCTCCCGACCGCATCCCATGTCCCATGGGTGTACACTGGTCCCATAATCTCCCTTGGCCTGTCACCAGACCGGTTCTGGAGTCTCTTGCTATGGTGGTACTCGAACAGATTCTGAACGTTGCCCTGACCGCTGCGCCCTGGCTGCTGGCCGGCCTGTTGGCCGCAGCATTGATCAAAGCCCTGATTCCTGAGGCTGCCCTGTTGCGCTGGGTGGGCGGTCAGGGACTGGCCAGCGTCAGCCGCGCTGCGGTAATGGGTGCGCCACTGCCTCTTTGCTCCTGCGGCGCGATTCCCACCGCCTTTGCCCTACACCGGGGCGGCGCGGGGCGGGGGCCCACCACCGCTTTTCTGATCGGCACACCGGGGATTGGTGTGGACTCTATTGCCATCACCTATGCCCTGTTGGGTCCCTTCATGCTGGTCGCCCGAGCCACTGGCGCCGTCGTTACCGCCATTGCCACCGGCCTGTTGGTGACCCTGGCGGACCACGCCCCCCGGACGAGGTCCGCCACGTCAGGACACCATGAGCCCAAAAGGCACGTCGGCGACGAGGCAGGCTGCTGCCAGAGCAACACCTGTGGCACCCGCCCGGTTGCAGCGGGGTCGAATGCCGAGACCACACAGACCTCCCTGTCCCGTCGACTGCGGGACGGGTTGCGCTATGCGTTTGCCGACCTGCTGGATGATATCAGCCGCTGGTTGGCGGCCGGTCTGGTGATCGCTGGCATTCTGATGGCGCTGGTGCCGCCTCAGGCCCTGGCCGAGCACGGCAGCGGCCTTCCCGCCATGTTTCTGATGGCGATTGTC
Organism: Marinimicrobium sp. UBA4509; assembly: GCF_002388575.1. Lineage (NCBI taxonomy): Bacteria > Pseudomonadati > Pseudomonadota > Gammaproteobacteria > Cellvibrionales > Cellvibrionaceae > Marinimicrobium > Marinimicrobium sp. UBA4509. The sequence continues at coordinate 89,264 of NZ_DGMV01000084.1, read as the reverse complement.
GGTATACCGTTGTATCTGTGTGCCACCGCTGCCACCCCCATTGCCGCAGGCATGCTGGTGGCAGGCGTCTCGCCCGGAACCGCCCTGGTGTTTCTCCTCGCGGCCCCCATTACCAGCATGGCCACCCTGGCCGTCATGCGCAAAGAAATGGGCGCCGCCGTCATGGCGCTGTATCTGCTGGGGATTCTGGTATCGACGGTTCTTGTCGGACTGGTGGCGGATCAGACCGTGCAGTGGTTGGGTATCGCCCCTGAGGCCCAGGTAGGTGCCACCGGAGAACTTCTGCCAACCTGGTTCGAGGCGGTCGCGCTGGCGGTGCTTGCCGCGCTGGCAATAACGCCATTGCGAAGACGAGTGCTGTTCTGAATACGGTTACATGTTGTCGGTCAGCTTATATCAATTCGCAATATCGGGCGTTTATTTTGGCGACAAACCACGGATTTTGACATCCGCTTTTCAGATAACCTGACGATCGGCCGGATACCGCCTCCAAGTCGTTCCACAACTGCTTTTGGCAAAAATTCCAGCGCCGCTCCTTGTCAGCCTTCCGACCACAGCTTGTTATAGTCTTTCTGAATATATAAACATGAAACAACCTTTTTACATTTATGGTTAATTTGACTTTAAGTCGTCTCGAGTCAACACTTCCCGACACTGATTCAACCTCAGATCACACTGAGGATTAAAAAGGACCTACTCGGGCCTGACGGGTGCATGCTAACCAACAATAATCATAACGCGACCCCAGCCCATGAGTCAGTGATGTACTGTCAAACCTGACAAGGCCTCTAACGTGGCGGGCGTTCACAGTGACGAAAGCCTGTTTCGTCGATTACGGCGGATAGCCCGTGACGAAAAAAATAACTCAATCACGAGGATCAAAGTATGCCTTTATTTGAAACCAACGCCGGGGCGAGAAGCTGGATAAAATCTCTCTCTACCGCCCTGCTCACCTGCTCGGCCGTGCTGGGTATCTCGGCAGCCAATGCCCAGACCATTTGTGACAATCAGACCGGCACCAACGGTGGCTACTACTACACTCACTGGACCGATGGCGGCGGCTCCGCCTGCATGACGCTGGGCTCCGAAGGCAACTACGGCTACGAGTGGTCCAACACCGGCAACTTTGTTGGCGGCAAGGGCTGGAGCACCGGGGCGTCCAACCGGATCATCGGGTACAACGCCGGTAACTACTCGCCTTCAGGCAACTCGTATCTCACCCTCTATGGCTGGAGTACCAACCCTCTGGTGGAATACTACGTGGTGGATAGCTGGGGCAGCTGGCGGCCACCGGGTGGCACTTCGGTAGGCACTGTGTCCACCGACGGTGGCACCTATGACCTGTATCGCACCCAGCGGGTCAATCAGCCTTCCATCGAAGGCAACACAACCTTCTATCAGTACTGGAGCGTCCGGACCTCCAAGCGTCCACAGGGCAACAACAACACCATCACGTTCCAGAATCACGTTGACGCCTGGGCCAACCAGGGCTGGTACCTGGGAACCCACAATTATCAGGTCATGGCGACAGAAGGTTACCAGAGCAGCGGCAGCGCCAATGTGTCGGTCTGGGAATCCGGCACTGGTGGTGGCGGTGGCGGCAGCACCGGGGGCAACGAGATCGTGGTGCGCGCGCGCGGCACAAATGGCGATGAACAAATCAGCCTGCGCGTTGATAACAACACCGTGGCCACCTGGACCCTGTCCACCAACATGAGCAACTATACCTGGAACGGAAGCGCGACCGGCGGCATCACTGTGGAGTATGGCAACGACGCCAGCGGTCGGGATGTGCAGGTGGATTACATTCAGGTCAACGGCGCCACCCGTCAGTCTGAGAATCAGAGCTACAACACCGGAGTCTGGCAAAACAACCAGTGCGGTGGCTCCAATAGTGAATGGCTGCACTGCAACGGTGCCATAGGCTACGGCAACCTGTAACTCACTTACTGACCACCAGGTCGTTCTACCGGGGAGTGTGTCTTGCACTCCCCTTTTTGATGAGTCACCGGCTATGAATCGACTACACCTATCAATTTTCGCGCTAACGCTGAGCAGCGCCAGTTCATTGGTTGTTGCACAAGTGGATATTTACCAAAGCGATGCGTATTCCGTCGAAGAGATGTGTGCCAGGGAGGCCCAGCAGAGCGTAGAAACGGACTATAGTCAGGCATACGAACAGTGCATCGACAAAAATCAGGATAACGAGCTGTATCAGTCACGAGACGGCAACCCCAGCGCTGAGCAAGAGACAACATCCGAACATCATCAGGAAACCTGAAGCGCTACATTCACCCAGGCCTCACTCGTCCTGAAAATACTCCGGATGCTCGCGCGGGATGAGCGTCAGCACCTTGTACACATCCTGCATATGCACGGACATGGCCTTGCGGGCCGCCTCGGGGTCGTGATTTTTCACCGCATTGAGAATATCGCGATGCTGATCGAGCACCCGGTGGTACTGACCACTCATGTGCAGACTGAGGTTGCGCACTCGGTCCATATGGGCTTTTTCGGATTCGATCAATTGCGTAACACGATGATACCCGGTACGCCCCGACAGCGTCTGGTGGAAGTTATCGTCCAGCTTCTGGAACGCCAGGGCGTTATCGTTTTCCGCCGCAATGCGCTGCTCCTCCAGAATGGCTTCACACTCTGCTACCAACTCATCGTCCGCATGCTCGGCCACGTGGGCAATGACGGCCAGTTCCAGCGCCTCGCGAATAAAACGGGCCTCCAGAATGTTCTCCATGCTGAACTTCGAGACGTAGGTGCCCCGCTGGGGGAGTACATCAACAAAACCGATATTGGCCAGCTTGATCAGCGCTTCGCGCACCGGCGTGCGGCTGACACCAAACTGTTCGGCCAGCGCCGTTTCGGGAATCATCTGCCCGGGCTGAAACTCCATGCTGACGATGGCATCCCGGATGAATTCAAAAATCTGAGCGGACACCGACCGGTTGCCAGCGATTCGGCGTTTTTTGGAGGAAGGAATGCTCGCTGCTGACTTTGCCACTATCGCCTCGTCTGGTCAGTTCTTGTCATCGTTTTCCGAGTATACCCCAGAAGAAGCCGGGCCCGACACTCCGTATCGGGCCCGACGGGTTCACCTCTCAATCAATAGTCGACCCGCCGGTCGTTGCCCTTCGGGTGCCAGGGGTCGGGCACGTAGAAGGTGTGCTCCAGCTTTTTATAATGCTCCAGATCGTGCTCCGGCTCCGGCGACCCTTCCGGCAGGGGCAGACCACTGAGGCTCTGGAAGTAACTCACGCAGGAGTCGCGCCAGCGAATGGCGTCGCGCAGCTGTACCTCCAGTAGCGCTTTGACATGCTCGTAGCGCTCCCGGTCGATCAGCCCCTGCACTTTCTCCCATTCGGCCTGCATGTCCCGCACCTGCTGCACGCCCTCGTCGTATTTCAGCACCAGCTCCTCCCAGAGAGTACGGCCGGAGTTCATTTTGTAGCCCCAGCCCACATGGTGAAACCACAGCAGGTAATCTTCGTCGATCTGATCCAGATTGCCGAAATGCTCCCGCACCGGTCCATGGTACTGCTCGATGGCGTTGGAGCCGGATTCGGTACGATCGAAACCGATGCCGTCTTCGTCCGCCCGATGGTAGTACCAGGCGGTCCAGTCCATCCGCTCGGCTTCGTCATACCAGGGCGCCGGACCATAGTGGTGGCCCTGGGCAAAGAGGTGAGTCAGACCCAGCGGATTGCGGTAGTTGACCCCCGCCTCGCGGGAGTACGCCATCACTTCACCAATGGGGTCGAGAAAGCGGCGGTCGTTGGTGAAGGTCATGCGCATCCACTCTTCGGCGATCGCCTCGGAGCTGAGCTCATAGTCCCAGGCCATGCGACCAAAGGCATACCAACTGGACTGAACGAAGGGGTGACCGGTCCAGTTGCGATCGGTCCCGG
>NZ_DGMV01000084.1:81889-85201 GCF_002388575.1 Marinimicrobium sp. UBA4509 | reverse complement strand
CGATCGGTCCCGGGGTTGATCACCGCCGCCATACCGGTCTGTTCGTATTCAAAGACCTCACCTCCGAGAATTTTGCCGACGGTGCTGCCCTCGCCTTTCGCGTGGGTGTCGGCATCCAGCACTTCTTCAAACAGCGGGCCCTGGTAGGCCAAGTGATTGGAGAATCCAAAGTACTCCTGGGTGACCTGCAGTTCCATCATGATATTGGTGTCTTCCAGCGCGCCAAACAGGGGTGAGAAAGGTTCGCGCGGCTGGAAGTCGATGGGCCCGTTTTTGATCTGAACGATTACATTGTCCCGAAACTTTCCATCAAGCGGTTTGAACTCGTCATAGGCCTCACGGAAGCGGTCGCCCTGCTCCGGCGAGTAAACGAAAGCGCGCCAGAAAATCACCCCGCCGTAGGGTGCGACGGCATCGGCCAGGATGTTGGCCCCGTCGGCATGGTTGCGTCCATACCCCTGGGGGCCGGGCTGCCCCTCGGAGTCAGCTTTTACCAGAAAGCCCCCCAGATCCGGAATGTGCTTGTAGATCTGCTTGGCCTTGTCCTTCCACCACTGCTGTACTCGCGGGTCGAGCGGATCGGCGGTATCCAGATCACCGAAGGCCCGGGGCGAGTCATAATTGATGGACAGGTAGGTTTTGATCCCGTACTGGCGAAACACCTCGTTGAGCGCGGCCACTTTCTCCAGGAACTGATCCGTGAGAATACGCGGGTCGGCGTTGACGTTATTGATGGCGGTGCCGTTGATCCCCAGCGAGGCGTTGATCCGCGCATAATCCCGGTAGCGCGGGTTTTCATTGTACTCGGGCAGGGTGCCCCACTCCCAGAGTGACAGGCCGGCATAGCCGCGCTCCACCAGTCGGTTGAGATTGTCCCAGTGGTTTACCACGCGGTGCTGGACCTTGGGCGCCTCGGCGATGGCAAGCTCCTCAATGGCCTGTTGGGTCTGCAGCAAGCGAAGCAGATGAAAAGCCCCGTAGAGCACACCGCGGTCACCCTCAGAGGCGATCACGGTCACATCGCGACGTCCAATCCGGGTGGTTTCCAGCAGGAACCCCTCCGGCCCCTGTTGCGCCAAGCGGTCTTCCCAGCCCAGGCTGGCAATCAGCTCGGAGGTTTCGGGGGTACCTATGACCAGCGAGCCGCGCCGGGCCAGCGAGTCGCTGCGCTCCAGCGGCCTGTCCAGCAGGCCCGAAATGCCCCGTTGCAGCTCCTGCGCGGCCGACTCGATGACGGCCGGGCCGTCGGGAGCCACCAGGGTTCCCAGTTGTTTGCGGTAGTCCTTGACCAGGGAACTATCGCTCAGGGGCTGGTAACGCAGCCACATGTCGTAACCGTCTTCAGCGTGGGTAGCCAGGGCACTCAGGGTGCAGGCCAGGGCCAGACCGATCGCCAGGAGCTTTTTCATAGATAAGACCTACTCTCTTTGCGGGTTTCTTGGGTTATTGGGTACCAGACCGCATGATATAGTCATTTTTACTTTTATGGAAGTCTACTAGTATACAAGAAGCCGATGCAGCCCACGCCGCTCGGCGCAACCGGAACGGTTACGCCAACGGCTGACCCAGGTGCTGGATCAGAGTCTCGATGTCTTCAAGCGCCTGCGGGGAGGCGTCGATAATATTGAAGCCCGACCAGTGTTTGCCGTTATGATCGGCGTTGCGGGTCCAGAGGCAGTCCACTCCCAGGTGGATGCTGTTGCGACCATTGAGGGTTTCCGGCAGGTGCAGATCCAGTTTGTACAGCTTGTCCTCATCCAGAGGCTGATCCCCCATGATCATCAGACCGTGGGCGTTGATGTTGACCAGGCGCCCGAGATACAGGTCCCGCAGGTTGTCATAGACATCCACCGCTTCATCAATTGCATAGCGCGCCCATTGCCGCTGATGATCAATCATTCTGTGCTTCCTCCTGGGAGTGACCACCGACTTTGGCATTAAGCTGCTGGTAGATGTTTTCCAGGGCACGCTCAAAGAAGGGCTTGGTGCTTCCGGCAATAATCCGGGCCCGACCGGCGATCATATCGCGGGCCAACTGCAACCCGGAGTTCATCGCCACTTTGCGCCCCTGCTGATCCACCAGCATGTAGTGCAGGGTGCGCTTATTGTACCAGGCGACTTTCAGGCGTCGGCCACCCTCATACTCGAACCAGGTACCAAATTCGATCATTTTAAGATTGTCGACAATCTTCTGCTCTTCTTCGGTCACCGGTTCGTTCGCCACCCGACTATGTCCGGCCTTTTCGGCGGCGATACTCTCCAGCTTGGAGCGCATGGGTGCCGGGGCGGGCTCGGGACGACGACTCTGCAGCGCCATTTTCTGCAGCGAGGCGACCGCTTCGAGCAGTTTCTTGCCCTTGCCCTGATCGTAGCCGATGGTGTCAAAGCCGGACTGCAGCGCCCGGATAACCTGATCCTGAATATCCAGTTGGCGGGTTTTATCCGCCTCCAGGGTCTTGGGCTCCAGGGTCCAGAGCAGCTCGTCCATCACCTTCAGGCACTGCCGCCAGCTATCGGCATTTTCGCCGTAGCGAAGAATCACAAACGACAGGTAATCGGACCAGGGCTGCAGCAGCAACAGCAGCACCGCCGAGGGCAGTTCACGATTGTCGGTGCGCTTGCGCACTTCGTCGTTGACCCGCTGTTTGGCTTCGCGCAGCTTTTCCTCGCCCTGGACTTTCTCCAGCGCGCGGCGCTCCATCAGTTCCTGACGGCGCGCCAGGTTATGGGTATAGGCATTGAATTCGAGCAGCACCTCAGCAAACAGACGAACGTCGTTCTTGAACTCAGCCAACAACCGGAACACCGTGGTTTTGATCTTGTTGTACATGTCGTACTGGCTGGTGCCATCGTTGCTGACCCAGCGGGCCCCCGCCTCGGCGAGGCTGTTGAGCAGTACCCGCGCCGGATGATCGGTCTGCTCAAAAAAGTCCTTATCGATAAAGGCCATTTTGAGAAACGGGGTGTGCAGGTAGCTGAGCAGCGCCTTAACCGAATCCGGCAGGTTGTCATCCGAGAGCATGTACTCGAACAGCAGGCCCACCAGGTCGATGGTGTCCAGATCGCTGGGGTCGACGGTTCCGGGCTCATCGCTCTCGGCCGCCACCTGGGCCAGCATCTGCTGGCTGACCGTCTGAATCGATTGCGGCGTGGTGACCAGCCCGGCCTCGTTCTGGGACGCGGCCGCCTGGGTCTGGCTGAGTGCTTCGGCCTGCAGACTCTGCAGAACCCCCACCAGTTGTTGGCTGCTGTAGGGCTTGCCCCCTCCGCTCGGGTAGGGGGTGGCGCCCACGGCGGGCTCGCCGGCGGGAC
>NZ_DGMV01000084.1:78849-81779 GCF_002388575.1 Marinimicrobium sp. UBA4509 | reverse complement strand
TGTGCTCCTCCGGTCGGGGCCACCTGGTGGGCGATATGGTTCTGCAACAGCCGGATGGCGTTGTAGAGCCCCGCCTGGTACTGGGTGTCGGCGGGAGTGGCGGTACCACTGAGAAGACGGTCCGAGGCGCGCCGCTGGGGCACGCCGTCCTTCATGGGCACCTCTTCCCCGGCGTCGGGCTGTTCACTGGGCTCGGCGCCCTGGGGCGAGTCATCCACCAGAGCGGTATAGCGCAGGTTGGGAAGCAGGTTTTCCTCGATAAAGTACTTATTGAGCTCCTCATAGAGCTCATCCAGGGCGCCAATGACCTCTTTATCAAAGGTTTTGTAGCCAATGATTTTGGTTTTGTTATCGAGCGTGATATTGAGCAGGGCTTTGCGCAGCGCCTCGCAGAACTGCACCGGGCTGACCGGGTTGCTGCGCTCGTCGATTTTTTCCCCGCCATTCAACAAGGCCAGACGCTGCTGCAGCGCCCAGAGCTGACCGGCAAAAAAGCTGTCGGCCCGATGGGTAATGGAGGTGATCGCGATGGTCTCCTCGAGATCCGAATGCTCCACCAGAGCGAGCATGTCGCCGCTGAAGCGCTCCTCACCGGTGAGGGTATTGAGCATCCGGTTTTTGAATTTGACGAACCCATTGCTGAGGCGTTGGCCAATATCCTCTTCCAGCTCGTGCTGGGAGGCCTCGATCATCCGCTTGTATTCGTACAGGGCCATCTGCTCCTTGTTGGAGCGCGCCCGTTCGGCATAGTCCTCCAGCCGAGCGCACCACTCGCGCCAGAATACGGGCAGCACCCGCTGGGCATAATCCATCATCAGGCTGCGGGCGTGCTTGAGGTGCTGCACCACCTGGGGGTCGTTCAGGCTATCCGGCGCCGATGCTCCGGCTCCGCTGTGTCGGGGGTCAGTCATGTTTTCTCCAGTGGTCGTTTCCGTGATCGTCACTGTTATTGTCCTCATCGGCAGATCATCCGAGATCCCGTGTCGTACCTACCCTGGATCGCCCTGGCATCAGGACGCTACCGCTTGCGGCGCAAGTCGGTTCTGGGACTTGCCCAAGCCCCACGAAAGAGGCTTCCCATAAGCATAGGTAGGGACTTGCCAATGTGCCACAGCGTGCGACATTTGTCACATTTTTCAGGCCGTTGGCCGCAAGGTGGCGCGCGCGGGATGAGCCGGAGGGCGAAGGGAGGAAAAAAAGCCCGGTCAAGACCGGGCGAAAGGGCTAGCTCGCAGATTAACGGGGGTAACCCGTCAGACTCTGGAGGCGGGACGCTCAGAGTGCCGGGATTACCCGGAGAAGCGAGACAGGGTGCATTCCGATCTCCTATACTCTGTGATAGCGCTTGTGTCTTCAAATACGGGCGATTTCGCCCCCCGGATCACCGGTTCGGGGATTTTGTGTTCCAGGCAATGATCCGGACTCCGCGCACCTCCGTATATGGGTTTATTCCGTTGTTCTGCCCCCCACTGGCGGAGCCCCGGCCGAATCCGAAAAGAATAGAGGACGAGCGAGGCGCTGTATGTTGCGGACTAAGGCACAATCAATGAGTAAAACAGGCCCCGGTAACGGGGAGGGCCCCGATTGGGGGGAACTGCTGGGTCGGGTCGCCCACCATGGCGACACCGCCGCGTTTCGCAAGGTGTATGACCACTTCGCGCCCAGAATCAAGGCCTATGCCATCAATCAGGGGATGAACCAGCAGGCCGAGGAGCTCGTTCAGGAAGTCATGACCAGCGTGTGGCGAAATGCCGACAAGTACCGCGACTCTCTGGCATCCGCCTCGACCTGGATTTTCACCATTACCCGGAATCAGCGCATTGATCTGCTCCGTAAGAAGGGCCGTACCAAGGCTGAAATGACGGTGGATACGGAAGAGTTGTGGCAGATCCCCACGGAGGACACCACTATCCGGTCCATCGAGGCGGGCTCGACAGAGAAGAAGATGAAGGAATCCATCCTTGAGCTGCCGGAAGATCAGATGATTGCGGTGCGCAAAGTCTATTATGAAGGTAAGACCCACCAAGAGGTGGCGGAAGAGTTGAACGTCCCCCTGGGAACACTGAAAGGCCGTCTGCGGCTTTCCATGAAGAAGTTAAGAGTGATGTTAGAGGCGACAGAACTATGAGTGCACATCATCCCGACGACCTGACCCTGCTGGAGTACTCCGCCGGCAGCCTGGGGCTAGCACAGGCACTCGCGGTGTCCGTACACCTTGGGTATTGTCTGCAATGCCAGAGCCAACTGCGCAAGCTGAACGCGCTCGGCGGCGTATTGTTGTCGGAAACCCGCCCAGCCAGTGTGGGGGCCAATGATGACCAGATTCCGGAGCGCAGCGATGTGCAGAACGAGTCTCTGGACAAGGGCTTCGAGCAGTTGATGGCACGCATCGGTTCTGAAGAGCCGCGCGCGGAAGCGCCAACCGGCGCGTCAGTCTCCAAGCGCTACCATAACCCCCTGGAACGCTACCTGCCGTCCTCGTTGGATGAGCTTGACTGGCAGCAGCAGACCCGCGAGATCGCCAAGTACGATCTGACCAATGTGGTGGATATGGGCAGCGCCCGGATCACCCTGCAGCGCATCAAAGCCGGCGCCAAGGTGCCCGTGCACACGCACCGGGGCAACGAGTTGACTGTGGTCCTGAAAGGCGGGTTTTCCGATGAGCTCGGCGTGTATCACGCCGGGGACTACATCGCCCGGGACCCGAGCCACCACCACAGCCCGACGGCACTGCAGAATGAGGATTGCATCTGTTTGACGGTGTTGGATGCGCCGATGCGGTTTACCGGGCCGTTGATGCGGTGGTTGAATCCTTTGTTGGCTTGGAAGGCGTAGGTGTATTGGTGACGGCGGATGCGGCGTTTTACCGCTGCGCTCGGCCCCTACACGACCTTTTAAGCATCGCCGTCCATAAAAAAACCCGCCGATTG
>NZ_DGMV01000084.1:78088-78756 GCF_002388575.1 Marinimicrobium sp. UBA4509 | reverse complement strand
AAAAACCCCGCCGATTGGCGGGTTTTTTTATGGGTAACTCACCGGGAGGGTTACTCCTCGGTGGTTTCCTCGCTGGAGGCCGGAGCGTCCGCTTGCGCGTCGGCGTTGGCTTCCTTGATGGACAGCTTGATGCGGCCGCGCTGGTCGACGTCCAGACACTTGACCTTCACCATCTGACCTTCTTTCAGGTAATCGCTGACCGCATTCACGCGCTCATCGGCGATCTGGGAGATGTGTACCAGACCGTCTTTACCCGGCAGGAAGTTGACGAACGCACCGAAGTCGACAATACGGACCACTTTGCCTTCGTAGATCGCGCCAATTTCCGCCTCGGCGGTAATTTCTTCGATCTTGGCCACCGCCGCCTTCAGCGCGTCGCCATCGTCGGCGTACACTTTGACGGTACCGTCATCGTCGATGTCGATGGACGCACCGGTCTCTTCGGTGATGGAGCGAATGGTCGCCCCGCCTTTACCGATGATGTCGCGGATCTTGTCCGGATGCACTTTCAGGGTTTCAAAGCGCGGCGCATTGTCGCTCACGGTTTCGCGGGACTTGCCCAGCACCTTGTTCATTTCACCCAGAATGTGCAGACGGGCGCTCAGGGCCTGCTCCAGAGCGATCTCCATGATCTGCTCGGTAATGCCCTGGATTTTGATATCCATCTG
>NZ_DGMV01000084.1:62028-78054 GCF_002388575.1 Marinimicrobium sp. UBA4509 | reverse complement strand
AAGTCCATGTCACCCAGGTGGTCTTCATCACCCAGGATATCGGTCAGAACGGCGAAACCGTCGTCGTCTTTCACCAGACCCATGGCGATACCGGCCACCGGCGCCTTCAGCGGTACACCGGCGTCCATCAGCGCCAGGCTGGCGCCACAGACGGAGGCCATGGAGCTGGAACCGTTGGACTCGGTGATTTCACTGACCACACGCAGGGTGTAGGGAAATTCGTCTTCTTTGGGCAGAACCGCGCCCACACCGCGACGGGCCAGACGGCCGTGACCGATCTCACGACGACCGGTACCGCCCATACGACCACACTCGCCTACTGAGTAGGGCGGGAAGTTGTAGTGCAGCATGAAGGGGTCTTTGCGCTCGCCTTCCAGAGCATCGATGATCTGGGAGTCGCGGGCGTTACCGAGGGTGGCCACGACCAAAGCCTGGGTCTCACCACGGGTAAACAAGGCCGAGCCGTGGGCCTTGGGCAGGACACCCACTTCCACTTCAATCGGGCGAACGGTGGCGCTGTCGCGGCCGTCGATACGGGGCTCACCGGCGATGATGCGCGAGCGCACCAGCTGCTTTTCCACGCTGGCGAACAGACCTTCGATTTCGCTGGCGCTGACACCGGACTCCTCGGTGGCCAGTTGTTCTACCGCCTGAGAGCGCAGCTCGGACAGCTTGGCATAGCGCTCGGCCTTGTCGGTAATGCGGTAGGCTTCGCCGATACCGTCTTTGAAACCGGCTTCGACTTTTGCCTTGAGTTCGGCATTCTGCTGGACCGGAGTCCAGTCCCAACGGGGCTTGCCACCGTCACGGGCCAGCTCTTCACAGGCCTGAATTACCACCTGCATTTCCTGGTGAGCGTACAGAACCGCACCCAGCATGATGTCTTCCGGCAGCTCTTTGGCTTCGGATTCGACCATCAGAACCGCGTCTTTGGTACCGGCAACCACCATGTCCAGCTCAGAGCCTTTCAGAGCAGCGTAGTTGGGGTTGAGCAGGTAGCCATTGTCCTGGGTGTAGCCCACACGAGCGGCGCCGATCGGGCCGTCGAACGGAATGCCCGACACGGCCAGACAGGCGGAGGTGCCGATCATGGCCGGGATATCCGGATCCACTTCCTTACAGGTAGACATGACGGTGCACACGACCTGCACTTCGTTCATGAAACCTTTGGGGAACAGCGGACGGATCGGGCGATCGATCAGGCGGGAGGTCAGGGTTTCTTTCTCGGAGGGACGACCCTCGCGCTTGAAGAAACCGCCGGGGATTTTACCGGCCGCGTAGGCGCGTTCCTGATAGTGAACGGACAGGGGGAAAAACGGTTGGTCCGGCTTGGCCTCTTTGGCACCTACCACGGTACACAGAACCGAGGTGTCACCCATGGTGACCATGACGGCGCCGGTTGCCTGGCGGGCAACACGCCCGGTCTCCAGGGTGACGGTTTCGCCGCCGTACTGAAATTTCTTGATGATCGGATTCACTCTTCTATCCTTCTCTTCTTCACTTTCGTTCAATTGTGTGCGGTCACGACTCGGAATAATTCAAAGCAAATACTTCAACATAGCCTGGAAACAATTCGAGTTGTCGTGCAAGCGACTGGTGGCTCGCGGGGGATACAGTATTCGCCGGAGCCGGTTTTACAGCCCTCCGGCCCACCGGGGCCGAAGAGCGGAAAAAAATGTGCCCGCAAAGCGGGCACAGAACTCTTACCGACGCAGACCCAGTTTCTGAATCAGGTCAGCATAACGCTTGGTGCTCTTACCCTTCAGGTAGTCCAGCAGCTTACGACGCTGGTTAACCATGCGGATAAGACCGCGGCGCGAGTGGTGATCCTGTTTGTGATCTGCGAAGTGCTCCTGCAGCTTGTTGATGTTGATGGTCAACAACGCTACCTGAACTTCCGGAGAACCGGTATCACCTTCAGCCTGCTGGTACTCTTTAACCACTTCAGCTTTTTCTGCAGCACTCAGTGCCATAATCATTTCCTCTTGTAATATGCCGTAAAAAGAAACAGCCGCACCCGCGCATATTTACAGGTGGGTTGTGTACCCGAAGCCGAGGCTCCGGGGTTGCCGGCTTGCGCCAGCGAACGCTGTCATTCGCCGAGAGTCACTGGGGCACGCTGGCGGCCACCAGCCGCTTGGGCGCCACCCGACCCTCGTCGTCCAGCTCGCCAAGGCCCAGAAATCGGGGCTCTTCCGAGCTTGCGGTGCTTTCACCGAAGACCCGCACCATATCACCTTCATCGCCCAGACGGTAGACCTGGGGGTCCATCACCGGGTTGCCCTGGCGGAAGTAGTAGGCACTGTCGGCGGGCAGTACCAGCGCCGGCAGGGCCGCGACCGGGGTGTCCGCGGGCAGCAGGTGGTGGTCCAGCAACTCCGCCATCCCCTCGCCCCGCTCCGCCTCCAGCGCTTCCAGGCTGACGGCGTTGGCCACATCGAAGGGCCCGCTAAGGGTGCGGTGCAGCCGCTCAACCCGGGCGCCGCAATCCAGAGCCTGGCCCACATCTTCCGCGAGGGTACGAATATAAGTGCCCTTGGTGCAGAGGACTTCGACGTCAATCTCCGCCTGGGGGCCCGGCCGAAAGTCCAGCAGGTCGATCCGGTGAATGGTCACCGGCCGGGGCTTGCGCTCGACCTCTTTACCTTCCCGGGCCAGTTTGTACAGCGGCTGGCCGTTGAGTTTGAGCGCCGAGAACATGGGCGGAACCTGCTCAATATCCCCCACAAACTGCTCCAGCGCCCGCTCTACCTGTTCGCGGGTCACGCCCGAGGCGTCGGCCTCGTGCAGCACCTCACCCTCGGCATCACCGGTGCTGGTGACCACGCCCAGGCGAAACGTGCTCTGGTAACCCTTCTCCGCATCCAGCAGAAACTGGGAAAATTTGGTGGCCTCACCAAAGCACAGCGGTAACAGCCCGGTGGCCAGGGGATCAAGACTGCCGGTATGCCCCGCCTTGGCGGCGAAAAACAGCCTTTTGGCCCGCTGTAATGCATGGTTGGAGGACATCCCGGCAGTTTTGTTCAGCAGCAGTACGCCGTCAATCGGACGACCTTTGCGACGACGCGCCATCAGGCCTCCCCGTCGGACTCATCGTGGTGACGGGCCTTGTCATCCGCCACGGCCCGATCGATCAGGTTGGACAGCTCCTGACCACGAATGGCCGTCTTGTCGTACAGAAACTGCAGGCGCGGAACCGTGCGCATGTTCATTTCTTTGGCCAGCAGGGTGCGCAGGAAGCCCGCGGCACCGTTCAGACGCTTGGCGCCTTCCACGCCCTGCTCGTCGCTGTCATTGCCCACGAAGGTGACGTACACCTTGGCAAAGGCCATATCACGGGTCACGGTGACATCGTTGATGTTTACCATCCCGATGCGTGGGTCGCGGATTTCCTGGGGAATCAACTGTGCCAGGAGCCGCTGGATCGCATCGGACACCCGGTCCGAGCGGGTAAATTCTCTGGGCATTGCCAGCTCACCTCATATCTGATCGTGTTGCGCTATAAGACAGGAATGCCCCGGCGACTCTCATCACCGGGGCATGCGCTATCGAGCGGTGGGTGAATTACAGTTGACGGGCAACTTCCTTCACTTCGAACACTTCGATCTGATCACCGACCTTCACGTCGTAGTTCTTCACGCCAATACCGCACTCCATGCCGTTACGCACTTCGTTGACATCGTCTTTGTAACGACGCAGGGATTCAAGCTCCCCTTCGAAGATCACCACGTTATCCCGCAGAACGCGAATCGGCTTGTTCCGGTACACGGTGCCTTCGGTCACCATACAGCCGGCGACTTGGCCGAACTTGGGCGAGCTGAACACTTCGCGCACATCGGCAATACCGACGATGGTTTCGACACGCTCCGGCTCGAGCATACCGCTCAGGGCGCTCTTCACGTCATCCAGCAGCTGATAGATGATGCTGTAGTAGCGAATCTCGACGCCTTCGTTCTCAGCCAGACGACGGGTACCGGCCGGCGCCCGGACGTTGAAACCAAAGACAATGGCACCGGAGGTCAACGCCAGGTTGACATCGTTTTCGGTAATGCCGCCGACACCGGAGGATACGATGTTGACCTGCACTTCCTCGTTGCCGATTTCCATGAGCGAGGACTGGATGGCTTCCAGCGAGCCGCGCACGTCCGCCTTGACCACGACCGGCAGAATTTTCTTCTGGTCGCTTTCCATATTGGCAAACATGTTTTCCAGCTTGGCCGCCTGCTGACGCTGCAGCTTTTCCTTACGCTCTTTGTCAGCGCGGAACTCGGCAACTTCACGAGCCTTACGCTCGTCTTCCAGCACGGCGAAGTCATCACCGGCACTAGGGGCATTATCGAGGCCCAGAATCTCAACCGGCGAGGACGGCCCGACGGACTTGACCTGCTGGCCCAGCTCGTTGGTCATGGCGCGCACGCGGCCATAGCTCTGTCCAGCCAGCACCAGGTCGCCGTGGTTCAGGGTGCCCTGCTGTACCAGCAGAGTCGCCACGACACCGCGGCCCTTCTCAACGCGCGATTCAACCACCACGCCCTGAGCCGGCGCATCTTCTACCGCTTTGAGCTCCAGAATTTCGGCTTGCAGAGACACGGCTTCCAGCAGCTCATCGATACCGGCGCCGGTGTGGGCCGAGACTTCGATGAACTGGGTATCACCGCCCCACTCTTCCGGAATCACTTCCTTTGCGGCCAGCTCGTTCTTCACCCGCTCGGGGTCGGCGTTTTCCTTATCGCACTTGTTGATGGCAACCACGATGGGTACACCGGCGGCCTTGGAGTGCTGAATCGCCTCTTCGGTCTGGGGCATCACGCCATCGTCGGCGGCCACCACCAGAATCACCACGTCAGTACACTGAGCACCGCGGGCACGCATGGCGGTAAACGCGGCGTGGCCGGGGGTATCCAGGAAGGCGACTTCGCCCTGGCTGGTTTTCACCCGGTAGGCACCAATGTGCTGGGTGATACCACCGGCTTCGCCGGAGGCCACCTTGGTTTTACGAATGTAGTCCAGGAGCGAGGTCTTGCCGTGGTCGACGTGACCCATCACGGTCACCACCGGGGCGCGCGGCTTACCTTCGCCCTGCACCTTCACTTCCAGCTCTTCCTCGAGCTTGTGCTCGATTTCGTCTTCGCTCTTGAGCACCGCGTTGTGGCCGTACTCTTCGACCAGCAACTGGGCGGTGTCCTGCTCCAGCGGCTGGTTGATGGTGGCCATAACGCCCATTTTCATCAATTGCTTGATCACTTCGCCCGACTTGACGCTCATCCGCTGGGCCAGCTCGCCCACGGTGATGGTCTCGGGAATTTCTACGTCGCGAATAATCTTACCTGTCGGTTTTTTGAATGCGTGTTTGTTAGAGGCTTTGTGGGCCGCGCGCACACTGCGGCGACGAGCCAGAACCTCTTCGGATTCCGTTTCATCTTCCACCATCGCATAAATATCGGCCTTGGAGTTCTTCTTCGGGCCCATGGAACGCTTGCCCTTGCCGCCGGCGCGCTTGCGATGCTTGTTACCTTCTTCCTCATCAAACGGCTTACTGTGACGCTTTTCTTTCTTGCCGTGTTTGGTGTCTTCCTTTTCGGCCGGCGGCGCCACCGGTGCTGCCGCAGCCCGCTCGGCACGAGCTTCTTCCTGGGCACGACGCACTTCTTCAAGCGCTTTCAGCTCGGCTTCGCGCTTGGCTTCTTCCGCTTTGCGACGCTCCTGAGCGCGAATACGGATTTCTTCCGCGTCGTCGACAAAGGACGGACGCGTCGGCTCCGCCGGGGTCTCTTCGGACTTAGCCTCTTCGGTCTTGGCCTCGTCTGCAGGCGCTTCCGCGCTGCTCTCGGCCTGTTCGGCACGAGCTTTGGCTTCCGCCTCTTCCGCGGCTTTCGCTTCGGCCGCTGCTTTCTCTTCAGCCAACTTGCGTGCGCGAGCTTCTTCGGCCGCCGCATTTTCCGCCGCTATCTTCTCGGCCTCCAACGCCTCTTCCTCGGCCTGCACTTCTTGAGGATCGCGCTTGACGTAGGTGCGTTTCTTGCGCACTTCCACGTTTACCGTCTTGCGCGCCGCGCCACTACCGGTTTTCAGGGTAGTGGTGGTTTTGCGCTTGAGCGTAATCTTCTTGGGCCCGTCCGAAGACTCCCCATGGCTGGTCTTGAGGTAGGTCAGCAACGTTTGCTTTTCCTCGTCAGACACCAGTGCGTCTTCGGTTTTCTGGCTCAAGCCGGCCTCTTGCATCTGCTTCAGCAGACGCTCGACCGGTGCGCCCACAGATTTGGCGAGTTCGCTAACTGTTACTTCTGCCATTGTGTATCCTCAGTGTTGTTCGTTGCCCGCGGTGCTCGACCTGAATCAATTTAACCGTTCAGGAATCAGGCAAACCAGGGCTCGCGCGCCTTCATGATCAGCGCCGCTGCGCGCTCTTCATCCATGCCGTCGATGTCCAGCAGGTCATCAATAGCCTGTTCAGCCAGGTCTTCCATTGTGACGATACCGCGGCCCGCCAGCGTTTTCGCCAGGGCCTCATCCATACCTTCCATATTGAGCAGGTCATCCGCCGGCTCTGAGCTTTCTTCCGAGGCCAGGGCCTGAGTCAGCAGCGCGTCTTTGGCGCGCGCACGCAGCTCTTCGGCAATGTCTTCATCAAAACCTTCAATGGCGAGCATTTCATCCAGCGGTACATAGGCCACTTCTTCCAGGGAGGTGAAGCCCTCTTCCACCAGAACGCCAGCCACATCTTCGTCGACATCCAACGCATTCATGAACAGCTCAATATAACTGCCGGATTCCTCTTCCTGCTTGGACTGCCACTCTTCCACGCTCATCACGTTGATGTCCCAGCCAGTCAGCTCACTGGCCAGGCGGACGTTCTGACCACCGCGACCAATGGCCATGGCAAGATTGTCTTCCCCGACCGCCAGGTCCATGGAGCCAGTGTCTTCATCCACCACGATGGATTCAATTTCGGCCGGCGACATGGCGTTGATCACGAACTGCGCGGGGTTGTCGTCCCACAGCACGATGTCCACCCGCTCGTTGCCCAGCTCGTTGGACACGGCCTGAACGCGGGAACCGCGCATGCCCACACAGGCACCGACCGGGTCGATGCGACCATCGTTGGTGTTGACGGCGATCTTGGCGCGCAGGCCGGGGTCCCGTGCGGCGCCCTTGATCTCGATGACTTCTTCGGCAATTTCCGGCACTTCGATCTTGAACAGTTCGATCAGCATTTCCGGGCAGGAACGGCTCAAGAACAGCTGCGGCCCCCGCGTTTCATTGCGGACGTCCTGCAACAGAGCGCGCACGCGATCACCGACCCGGAAGATCTCCCGACCGACCAGTTGGTCCCGTGGCAACAGGCCTTCGGCATTATTGCCGAGGTCCACAATGATACTATCGCGCGTCACTTTTTTCACGGTGCCGCTGACCAGCTCACCGACCTGGTCGCGATACTCTTCCACCATCTGGGCGCGCTCGGCTTCACGAACTTTCTGTACGATCACCTGCTTGGCAGTCTGGGCGGCAATCCGGCCAAACTCGACGTTTTCGATTTTCTCGCGGCAGATATCACCCACCTTGAGGTCGGGATCTTTTTCAGCCGCCTCTTCAGTGGTCAACTGGGTGCCCAGCTCGGCCACCACATCATCACTGACCACCTCCCAGGTACGGAAGGTTTCATAGTCGCCGGTGGCACGATCGATCAGAACTTCAATATTCGAGTCCTCATCAAAACGCTTTTTGGTTGCCGTGGCCAGCGCAGTTTCGATGGCCTGGAAAATAATTTCTTTTTCCACACCTTTTTCATTTGACACCGCATCGGCGACCAACAAAATTTCTTTGTTCATGAGCTTGCCTCGTTAAACTCCTTCACCGCACTTAATTAAAAGCGTGGGACCAAATTCGCTTTTTCAATCGACCCGATCGACAGCGTGTGCTCCGCACCATCCACTATCAAGACTACCGAGTCCCCTTCAACCGCCTGTAATTGACCTTTGAACTTGCGCCGACCCGCGACCGGGGCCCGGGTCTTCAATGAAATCACTTCACCGATATAGTGCGCATATTGTTCGGGCGTAAACAGTGGCCGATCCATTCCCGGCGATGACACCTCGAGGGTGTAGCGGTTGGTAATGGGATCTTCCACATCCATAAGGCTGCTCACCTGACGACTGACCCGTTCGCAGTCTTCCAGATTAACGCCTTCCTCACCCGGGCGATCAATATAGATGCGCAGCGTGGAGTAACGCCCCTGGGTCAGATACTCCAACCCCCAGAGTTCACACTCCAGCGCTTCAACAACGGGCGCGATCAGCGCGTGCAGCTGTTCCTGTTTGGACGCCATGAAATCGGTTCACCTGTGTGGCGGGGTGCCGCCCTGAAAAATAAACGCCGGGAGCGATGTAAACGCGTCCGACGCGGGCCCGCAGAGCAACTGCCACGAAGGGCAGTTACAAAAAATGGGCCAGAGGCCCATTTTCGAAACTGCGGCCACAGGCCTCTGTGGCGGGGGTGCACCCCTTTTTACAAATACAAAAAAGCCCCATGACAGGGGCTTATTCGAGCGCCGGCTTCTTTTCGGACCGACTGGGAAAGCTGAACACCGTATAAAGGTCACTCATCAACTTTCCAAAATAAGTGGTAGCGGGGGCTGGATTTGAACCAACGACCTTCGGGTTATGAGCCCGACGAGCTACCAGACTGCTCCACCCCGCACCTTCAACTCGGCGGCACTGCCTAACCGAGGTGGCGAATTATAGGCATACACCCAGGGTGGGTCAACCCCAATTTCAACTTATTTCAAATACTTGCGCCATTAAGCTTCTTTACACTTGAGCATCCGGCCACGGTATCGAGCCGTATCCTTAACACCTATAATGACGCCATCAGGTTTCATTCCCATGACCCAATGCACGGAGGTTTTCGATGACACATCTACTACGCACTTTACTGGGCACCGCCACCCTTGCCCTGGCGGCGCTTTCCGCCCAGGCCGACAGTCCCAGCGCCTATATCATTTCCCCGAGCGATGGCGATACGGTCACCAGCCCGGTCACCGTGAAATTCGGCCTCAAGGGCATGGGCGTGGCCCCGGCGGGCGTTGAGCGGGACAATACCGGGCACCATCACCTGTTGATTGACCTGGAGACACTGCCCGACCTGGACATGCCGATTCCGGCGGACGATCAACACGTCCACTTCGGCGGCGGCCAGACCGAGACGACGGTGGAGCTGGAGCCCGGCGAGCACACGCTGCAGCTCCTGCTGGGGGACCACCTGCACCGTCCTCACGACGAGCCGGTGGTATCCGAGAAGATCACCATTACGGTCAGCGAGTAACGTGCACGCAACCGGCGCCCCACCAGGGCGCGCCGGTTGCGTCACTCAGACCACGCCCTGAATACGGGCAATCATAAAACTCACCCCGCTGAGCATCGTCAGCACCAGCAAAATCACTCCCAGTAACGTCCAGAGCCGGAACGGCTTGCGCTCGACACTATTCACACCCCGACGGGTAACCGCATCAACGCGCGCCTGATCTTCCGGGGTCAATTGAGGTTTATGCACTGCCTGCCTCCACGAGGACATCATTCAACCGGAGCACCGACTCGGCGGCGCCAAAGGCAGACAGTATAGAACGGGAAACGGGCCGGCAAAAGCGGCGGCGTGGCGGGACTTAAATACGCTGATCCAGGCGGTTACCGGAGCGCCCCTCACTGGTCAGGCCGCTGAGACCGACCAACTGGATGTAGGTGTCGATATTGCGCTGACGGGCATCCTCAACCAGCTCGCTGCGGCGGTTTTCCCGCTCCGCCTCCTCGCGCTCACGTTCCGAACTGAGCTCGTCTCGCCGCGCACTGGATTCGCCCTCCTCATCCGGCGATGTACGCCTTTCTTCGGCCTCCTGCGCCTCCATCTGGCGCAATTCGGCGCGTGCCTGAGCTTCCATTTGCGCCGCTTCAGCGGCCACCCGCCGATCGGTATCGGAGGGTTCGGCCGGCGCGTAGGCCGCGCGCCGAATCTGTTGCGCTTTTTCAATGGTCGCCTGAGGGTCGTTCGGTATCCGGCTGGTATCTATGGGGACCTCTCCCGACACCGCATAGGAAACGCCATCGGGGCCGTGCACGAAGTCGTACTGGGGGGCACCGGCATAACGACCGCCGAGGGCCGCATGGGCCTGCTCGTGCTGACGGACCTCACGATCCCGGGCCGCCAGCTCGCGGATTTCGGCCTGGGTTTCCAGCGCCTGCTGCTTCTCCCGACTGTCGCGGAAAGCGCTGCGAGGATCATCGGATGCGGGGCTGGCCGGCGACGCGCCGGATTCAGCCGTCAAACCAGCGCCCTGAGCCCCGGAAGACTGACCGATACTCGCCTCTGACGCCAGGGCCGCCTGGCCGGAAGCGGACAGCGTGACCCGGTCGTTGCGATTGGTTTCAAAGGGAGGCGGCTGATCGGTCTCTGGAGCGCTGGAGCGAATACGCGGGTCGCGGCTTTCCTGCTGCTGCCACTGCTGATCGGTTTCTCCGGGGCGCTGATCGGGGGAGCGGAAGTTCTCGCTTCGGGCCGTCTCGGCCGATTCCTCCAGGGGCTGGAGGCTGGAACCTCTGAGGTCCTCGGTTTCCTGCCCCACAGGGGCACGCCCGGCGGGCACAAAGGGCGCCACGGCGTTGGCAAAATTGGAGGGAATGACCGAGGCCATGATCGAAGGCGGCTATCAGGCCATGGTGTCAATCAGCCGACCGACATTTTCATCGGCGGCTTCAAGCACCCGGGCGTTACTGTCAAACACCTGCTGCTGGGCCTCGATATTGATCAGAGGCTCCACAATCTGCAGGCTGGAGGCCGATTCGGTCGCGGGCACGGTGCCCGACTGGACGATCTGCTGCGCCGAGCTGGTCATTTCAGACTGGCTGCGCTGCATGCCGATCAAGGCCTGATTGACGGCAGAACCAATTTCCATCGTATACCCCCTTTCATTGCGGCCTGAGCGGCCGATCTGAGAACGCTGTCCTCGTTAGTTTAGCGCGCCAACTGACCAAAAAACAATCAAGACCGGCAATTTATCAGAGTTTTTTGCAGTAAAACGGCCATTTATAGAACCGAACGAACTAACCGATCAGGGGGTCCAGGTTCAGGTGCTCGGCAACGGCAGAGGGGGTCGGCGAAGACAGTGTCGGTACCCAGCCAAGAAACGGCGCTCGCAGGCGTTGCCCAAGCGCGTCCACATTCTCCCGCAGACGCGGCATATCCGGGTCCAGCACGTTGGCTACCCAGCCGGCCAACGGCAAGCCATCGCGGGCAATCGCCTCGGCGGTCAACAGCGCGTGATTCAGGCAACCCAGGCGCACCCCCACCACCAGAATGACCGGCAAGTTGAGCTGTCGGGCCAGATCCGCCAGGGTTTCAGCCGGATTGAGCGGCACTCGCCAGCCCCCGGCGCCCTCGACGACGGTAAAGTCCGCCTGCCCCAGAACACCGCGGCAATAGCCTGCCAGACGATCGGTCGACAGGGGCCGCCGGGCTTCCAGCGCGGCAATGTGGGGCGCGATGGCCGGCTCGAGGGCCACGGGGTTGACCTGCTCGTAATCGAGGGGCGGATTGACCACCGACTGCAACAACAGGGCATCCTCGTTGCGCAATCCGTCCGGGGTCCGCTCACAGCCCGCGGCCACCGGCTTGAGCGCCGCCGTGGTCAGACCCCGACTGTTGGCGGCCTGAAGCAGGCCGGCTGCGATACAGGTTTTACCCACACCGGTGTCCGTGCCGGTGACAAAAAACGCGTGTTTTGCCATGGTGTGCAGTTCTCTTTCAACATCGGATTAAGAAGGTTTGCGCGCAGCGGCGTAATACACCTCGTAGCTGGCGGGGAGGAGTCCGTCCTCCCGGAACGGCTCGTAGGCAGCCTTGAGCGCCTGAATTTTCTGTCGCCCAGTGAGCCCTTCCGGCTGCCCCCGGTTGACATTGTGGGCCCCGAGCGCCTTGAGCTCCCGGGTCAAGTCGGCCAGCGCCTCGTAGCGCAGCACCCGCTCCTCGCGCAGCCACTCGGTGCCCTGGAACCCCGCCTGGCACAGTGCGTCGTCAACCGCCCGCTGGGGAGGAAAGCGGTTGACGTGAACGTAGCCGTCCACCCGCTGCCAGGCGCTTTTCAACTCCCAGAGCGTGCGCGGCCCCAGGGTGGAAAACAGCAGCCGCCCGCCCGGCTTCAACACCCGCTGCAGCTCGCCGAACAGGCTCGGCAGGTGTTCACACCACTGGACCGACAGGCTGGAAAAGACCAGATCCACACTGGCATCGGCCAGGGGTAATTCCTCGGCATCACCACACAGCCACAGAGCCGGAATATCGCGCTCCTGACGGGCAAAGCGGAGCATGCCCTCGGCAATATCCAGTCCGATCAGCTGCGCCTCGGGAAGCCGGTGGGCCAGCCGCTCGCCAAAATAGCCGGTACCGCAGCCCAGATCCACCAGGGTGTCCACCACCCCAAGGTCCTGCCCGCCCAACTGATTCAGTAGCGTCTCTCCCACCGCGCGCTGCAGCCGCGCGACACTGTCGTAACTGGTGGCTGCCCGGCTGAACGAGTGAGCGACCCGGCGCTTATCCAGTTGCCCGGTGGTCAGATTCAGAAAGTGCAGCACGGCCTCGCCCACCCGCTCTGGCTCACTCCAATGCATGGCGTGCCCCGCCCCGGCCACCACGGACACCCGCTGGCGCTGGTTGAGCGCCGGCAGCTGACCGGCAGCGGCCAGGGGAACCAGAGCGTCGTGCTCGGCATACAGGTGCAGACCGGGCTGCCGCAGTTGCTCGAAGGCACGGGCATTATCCAGGTCGGACAACAGCGTCAGCGCCTGGCCCCATTGAGGCCGAACCTGTTCAGGCTCCGGCTGAAGGTTTGCCAGCGCTGCGCGTACGTCCCGCTCGCGCTGATCGCCATGGGCGACCAGGCCCAGAAACCGTTTCAGCCCTTTGGCAGGGGCGCGCTCGAAATCGCGCTTGAATCGCTCGTTGGTGGCCGGCGCCATGGCCTCTGGCCAGCGCGCATCCGCCACAAAGCGCAGATTGCTGGCGAGGGTGACCACGCGGGTTATACGCTCCGGCCGCCGGGCGGCCAGTGCCACTGCAAGCATGCCGCCCAGAGACCACCCCACCAGAGTGGCCTGCGCCGGCAGGCTCTGATCAATGGCATTGAGTACGCTATCGAGCGAGAAATCCGCACCGGCCGGACTGTCGCCAAAGCCCGGCAAGTCCAGGGCAATGACATCGCTGTATTGGCGCAACCAGGGCAGTAGGGGTTCCCAGCTGCGGCTGTCAAAACCCCAGCCGTGAAGTAGCACCAGGGGCTCGGCCGAGGTCGATACCAGCGCGGGAAAGTGATGGGCGGCCAGTGGAGCGTCGAGCTCCCGGGGCGCACTCAGGGGAATCATCGGGTCTGTCACGGCGCCTCCACAGACGCAAGTTCATGGAGACTGTCCGCCAGCGCGGACAGCAGCCCGGCCACCTGTGCCCGGGAGTGGCCGGCACTCAGGGTCACTCTCAGTCGGGCACTGCCTTTAGGTACGGTGGGTGGGCGAATAGCGACCACCCAGTAGCCTTTCTGCTCCAGGGCGGAGGCCAGGGCGAGTGCCCGGCGGTCATCCCCAATCAGCACCGGCTGGACCGCCGTGTGGGAGTCCATCAGGGTAAGCCCGAGGGCGCGTGCGCCGTCCCGGAACTGTACAATGCGCTCATTGAGCTCCGTCCGACGCCAGGCCTCCTCCTGCACCAGCCGCAGGCTCGCCCGGGTCGCCGCCGCGACCGCCGGTGGCAACGCGGTGGTGTAGATGTAGCTACGGGCAAACTGAATCAGCGTTTCGATCAGGGCCTCGCTGCCCGCCACAAACGCTCCGGCGGTGCCCAGGGCCTTGCCCAGAGTCGCCATATAAATCGGCACCTGCGCCTCGGCCACCCCCTGAGCGTCCAGGGTACCCGCGCCGCGCTCGCCCAGGCAGCCGAAGCCGTGGGCATCATCCACCATCAGCCAGCCGCCGTGCGCATTGGCGACCCGGGCGAGATCGACAAGTGGGGCGCAGTCACCGTCCATGCTGAACACGCCGTCCACGGCCACCAGGCGACGCCTGGCATCAGAGCCCGCGAGGCGGCGCTCCAGGTGTTCCGGGTCATTGTGGGAAAAGCGCTGGAAACGGGCCCCGCTCAGCAGCCCGGCATCGAGCAGTGAGGCGTGGTTCAGGCGGTCTTCAAAAATGCCGTCGCCCTTGCCCACCAGGGCAGTCACCGTGCCCAGGTTGGCCATGTAGCCGGTGGAAAACAGCAATGCCCGCTCGCGGCCACAGAACGCCGCCAGTTCCTCTTCCAGGGCATGGTGCTCGCGGGAGTGGCCGCATACCAGGTGAGAGGCTCCACTGCCCACCCCCAGATCATCGGCGCCGGCTCTGAATGCCTTGATGACATCCGGGTGGTTGGCCAGGCCCAGATAGTCGTTGCTGCAGAAACCGACCAGGTGGCGGCCATCGACCACCACCTCGGGGCCCTGCGGGGAGGCCAGCGTCCGACGCTGGCGATAGAGAGACTGGGCCCGACGAGCCGTCAGTGCGGGCCCGAGCGCCGCATCCAGAGAGGCGTGGGGCACGGCTTACTTGGCGGCGTTGTAGAAGAATTGGTCGTTGCGCGCCTCTTCCAGCGCCCCGGCCAGCTCGACCTCATCCTGCTCGGCTTCGTCGATATGCACTTCGCGCTGCTCGGGCTGAATCCCCAGGCGCTTGAACAACTGCATGTCCTTATTGGCTTCCGGGTTAGCGGTCGTGAGCAGTTTCTCGCCGTAGAAAATCGAGTTGGCGCCGGCCAGGAAGGCCATGGCCTGCATCTGGTCGTTCATCTCCTCGCGCCCGGCAGACAGACGGACATGCGACTGAGGCATCAGAATCCGGGCCACCGCAATGGTGCGGATAAACTCGAAGGGGTCCAGGTCTTCCTCTTCCGCGAAGGGTGTGCCGGCCACTTTCACCAGCATGTTGATGGGTACCGACTCCGGGTGGTCCGGCATGGTGGCCAGTTGCTGCAACAGACCCGCGCGGTCGGTCTTTTCTTCGCCCATACCGACAATACCGCCACAACAGACTTTCATGCCGGCCTTGCGAACGTTGTCCAGGGTTTCCAGACGATCCTGATAGGTACGGGTGGTGATCACCTCGCCGTAATACTCGGGAGAAGTATCCAGGTTGTGGTTGTAGTAATCCAGGCCCGCCTCGGCAAGGGTTTTTGCCTGCCCTTCGTCGAGCATCCCCAGCGTCATGCAGGTTTCCAGGCCCAGGGACTTGACTCCTTTGACCATGTCCGTGACGTAGTTAAGGTCCCGGTTCTTGGGGCTGCGCCAGGCGGCACCCATGCAAAAGCGGGTGGCGCCGCTGGCCTTGGCGGCCCGGGCTTCTTCCAGCACTTTCTCTACCGCCATCAGACGCTCGCGCTCCAGACCGGTGTCGTAGCGGGCACTCTGGGGGCAGTATTTGCAATCTTCCGGGCAGGCGCCGGTTTTGATCGAGCACAGGGTGCTGACCTGCACTTGATTGGGATCGAAGTGGGCGCGGTGCACGGTCTGTGCCTGAAACATAAGGTCGCTGAACGGCAGGTCAAACAGGGCGAGAATCTCGTCCCGGGTCCAGTCGTGGCGAATCGGCGGTTGTGCGGTGGCGTTCATGGTTCGATCCCGGTGTGTTTGAGGTCCAAAAGCCCTCTATAGTAGCGGCCCACAGGCCGCTGTCAACCAAAATGCCCTGATCGGGTTTACAGCGCCCTCGCCCACAGGGTCGCACATCCGGCGGCCTGGGCCTTCGGGGCTGGACGTCAGCGGCCCGAGAAGTCATGATCTACCTGCAAGCCACCAACCAAAGGACTACCCCCCATGTGGAATGGATTGAAGTGGAATGGACTCAAGGGCCTCATGGCCACCCTGCCCCGGCTGCCCCGATCCTGTCTGCTGTGCTCGCAACCCGGTGCCGACCTGCTGTGCCCGGGGTGCGAATTCGGTCTACCCTACCTCGCCCGCCACGATCA
>NZ_DGMV01000084.1:58536-61930 GCF_002388575.1 Marinimicrobium sp. UBA4509 | reverse complement strand
GCCCGCCACGATCATCAATGCCTGACCTGCGCCCTGCCGCTGTCCGTGGATAGTCGCTACTGCGGGTACTGTCTGCAGGCACCGCCAGACTTTGAACGCTGCCGGGTCCTGGGGACCTACGACTACCCTCTGGACAACCTGGTCCACGCCTTCAAGTACCGCCGCAAACTGGCATCGGGCCGGGCCTTGAGCGGTTTGTTGGCCGGGCTGCTCAGGGCTGAGCGGGAGGAAGAGAGTGAAGAGACCTGGCCGGAGTTGCTGATCCCGGTCCCCATGCACTGGACCCGTCGGCTAAAGCGCGGTTTCAACCAGACGGAACTGTTGGCCCACGACCTGGGCCGGGCACTGAGCCTACCGGTGCTCAGCCGGGTGGCGCGAAGACCCCAGCCGACCCGCGCCCAACAGGGGCTGACCCGAACCGCCCGCATCCACAACCTGCGCCATGCTTTTTCCTTGAACCCCCGCCACGAAAAGCGCCTTGCGGGACGGCGGGTTGCCCTGGTTGACGATGTAGTGACCACTACCAGCACCGTGCGGGCACTGAGCCGGCTTATACGGGAGGCGGGAGCCCGCTCGATGGAAGTCTGGGCACTGGCCCGGACGCCGGAATCGCCCGAAGCCCATCAAAGTACTCGATAGCCTCGATCTATTTGTATTACCATATTACATCATGGTAGTTTGTTGAGCGTAAGTTCAATAAATACAACCTGGCGGGCGAACATCGCTTGTGGCGCTCCGCCTGATACCGCGAGGCAAAATACCATGACATCACGCAATACCAAGACCCTCGGGTTCCCCTTTCCGACCGCGGTCAGCGCGCTGGCCCTGAGTCTGTTCCTGACCGCCTGTGGCGGCGGTTCCGGTGGTGGCGAAGCCCCGACGAATTCCGACGGTCCCAGTCAGGAGGCGCCTGAGAACAACGATAGTCCGGATCAGGAAACGCCCGAGGATGACGACCAAGACAGCCCTCAGGGATCGGTCAGTCCAACCTTTACCAACATTGCGGTCCACGACCCCTCGGTGACCAAGGTGGGCAGCGACTACTATGTGATTGGTTCGCACCTCTCCATGGCCAAAACCGATGACATGATGAATTGGGAGCGGGTCGCCGATGGCGTTACCCCCGCCAACCCCCTGTTTGACGACGTCACCGAAGAGCTGGCCGATGCCCTTGGCTGGGCCGATGCCAACACCCTTTGGGCGGCCGATATCATTCAGCTCAAGAGTGACGGGCGGTATTACATGTACTACAACGCCTGCCGGGGCGATGCACCACAATCGGCCATGGGGATCGCTGTCGCCGACAATATCGAGGGGCCCTACGAGAACATAGAGATTTTCCTGCGCTCGGGCTCCGAAGCGGATAGTGCGCTTGAGCCAGGCGCGGTGACCGAGGGCTATATCGCCGATCCCTACAATTCCTTCATCCACCCGAACGTTATTGATCCGCACACGTTCTACGATCATGAAGGTAATCTCTGGATGACTTACGGCTCCTACTCCGGCGGGTTGTTTATAATGCAGATGGATCCGGACACCGGTTTACCGCTGCCGGATCAGGGTTACGGCACCCACCTGATGGGCGGCAACCACACCCGAATTGAAGCCCCTTATGTGCTTTACAGCCCCGAGTCCGAGTACTACTACCTGTTCAGCTCCTTCGGCGGTCTGGACGCCAACGGTGCCTACAATATTCGCGTGGCCCGAGCCGAAAACCCAGGCGGCCCCTACTACGACTACGAGGGCAATGACGTTGCCGACGTGAAGTCTGACGGCAGCACCTTCTTTGATGATGAGGCCATTGAAGACGGTGCGGTGAAGCTGATGGGCAACTTCCAGTTTGCCGATGGCGGCAATGGCTACGTCTCCCCGGGACATAACTCGGCCTATTACGACGAAGGCCTGGGCAAACACCTGATGTTCTTCCACACTCGTTTCCCCGGACGCGGTGAACAGCACGAAGTCCGTGTGCACGAACTGTTCATCAATGCCGATGGCTGGCCGGTGGTGGCACCGCATCGCTATGTGCCCACGTCTGAGACGGACGAGACCATCGAGTCAAGCATAAGCGAAGCCGACGTACCGGGCACCTACGAGCTGGTCAACCACGGCCTGGACATCACCGCCCAGATCAAAAGCTCCGTGACCATCGAGCTGGAAGACGGCGGTCAGATCTCCGGCGAGGCCAGCGGTGACTGGACCCTCGGGGCGGACAACGCCATCACTGTGACCCTGGATGACGAAGGCACCTTCGAGGGCGTGGCCGCGCGCCTGTGGAGCCCGTCGGAACAGGAGTTTGTGGTGACCTTCAGTGCACTGTCGGTGGACGGTGTGGCCATCTGGGGCAGCCGCTCGCTCGACTGATCTCCCATCCGCCCTCCCATAACCGGTACAATGCCGGTTTGGGAGGGCACTATGAGCACATCCGCACATCCTTACGAAGCGCTCTCGCCGGATCTGGTCCTGGATGCGGTGGAAAGTAGCGGCTACCTGAGTGACATGCGCATTCTGGCGCTCAACAGCTATGAGAACCGGGTGTATCAGGTGGGCATGGAAGAGGGTCCGCCGTTGATCGCCAAGTTCTACCGCCCGGAGCGTTGGAGCGACGCGCAGATTCAGGAAGAACACGACTTTACCCGGGACCTGCTGGACCTGGAAGTGTCCGTCGTGCCCCCTTTACCCGATGTCGAAGGCCACACCCTGCGCGAATACCAGGGCTTTCGTTTCGCCCTTTACCCCCGTCAGGGCGGCCACGCCCCGAATCTCGATGACTTCGACCAATTGCTGACGCTGGGCCGGGTACTGGGACGCATTCATGCCCTGGGCGAGGCCCGTCCGTTTGCGCATCGCCCGACCCTGGACGTCCAGAGCTTTGCGGTGGACAGTTACGAATTTCTGCTATCCGAGTCATTCATTCCCGAAAGTCTGCGCCCCTCCTATGAAACGCTGGGGGCGGATCTGATCCATCGCCTTGAGCGCATTTTTGCCGACGCCGAATACACCCCCATTCGCCTGCACGGGGACTGCCATCCGGGCAACATTCTGTGGCGGGATGATGCACCACACTTTGTCGACTTTGACGATGCCCGCAACGGGCCGGCGGTACAGGATCTGTGGATGCTGCTGTCGGGGGAAAGGGAGCAACAGACCGCACAACTGTCGGAAATCGTGGAGGGTTATCAGGAGTTCTGTGATTTCAATTTTGCGGAACTGAACCTGATTGAGGCGCTGCGCAGTTTGCGCATCATGAATTACAGCGCCTGGCTGGCGCGTCGCTGGCAGGACCCGGCATTTCCCAAAAGCTTCCCCTGGTTCAATACCGAACGCTATTGGGGCGAACACATTCTGGAGTTGCGGGAACAGTTGGCGGCTCTGGACGAGCCGCCACTGGCAC
>NZ_DGMV01000084.1:58077-58391 GCF_002388575.1 Marinimicrobium sp. UBA4509 | reverse complement strand
CAGCCGCCACTGGCACTTTTTTAGAAAAGCAGGGACTCGCTTAACGCTCCTTGCTTTCCAGATAGCGGAAGAAGTCTGAGTCCGCCCGAATCATCAGTGTGGTGTTATCGCCCAGCGCCGAGTAGGTTTCCAGAGTGCGCAGGAACGCGTAAAACTCCGGGTCCGCCCCAAAGGCTTCACCGTAAATTTTGATCGCTTCGGCATCGGCGTTACCGCGAATTTCCTCCGCGGTACGCGCCGCCTCGGAGTTGATCCGGCGCAGCTCACGCTCCATTTCACCGGTAATTTCCAGGCTGCGCCCCTGCCCCTCGGCC
>NZ_DGMV01000084.1:51453-57970 GCF_002388575.1 Marinimicrobium sp. UBA4509 | reverse complement strand
GGCCCCTGCCCCTCGGCACGGAAACGCTCGGCGATGGCCTGGCGCTCGGAAATCATGCGATTCTCCACTTGGCGGCGCACCGAATCGATGTAGTTCAGGCGCTTGATACGCACATCGATCAGTTCTATCCCCAGACTCGGGGTCATCTTGGCGGCGCTTTTGAGAATTTCCGCCTCGAGTTTTTCCCGCCCCAGTTTCGGCCGCTTGGTCAGGGCCACATCGTCCCGATCCTGTTCGACTTCGTCGAGGTCATCCACGTCCACATTCCAGTCACCGGAGCGGACAATCTCTTCGAGCTCGGTACCCGAGACAATATCCCGCACCACCGAATCGACAATATCATCCAGGCGGTTTCGACCGCCACGCTCGTCGCGCACGCTACGCAGGAACTGTAACGGATCAGTGATGCGCCAGCGGGCCGTGGTATCGACCTGAATGAATTCCCGTCCAAGGGTCGGAATCTGGGTGACGTCGCCGTCCCAGATCAACAGCCGCCGATCGAACCGGCGCACCTCCTGGATGAAGGGCAGCTTCCAGTGCAGGCCGGGCTCGCTGACCACATCGCCCTGGGGCTCACCAAACTGAACGATGATGGCCTGCTCGGCCTCATCCACCACGTAGGCTGACGAAAATACGGTAACGGCAACCGCCGCCAGAATGATTGCAAAAATTCCACCTTTCATTATTTGGCCTCCTGGCGCGCATCGCGAATGTTCATCAGGGGCAAGGGGCCGACCTGATCGTCCTGAACCATCAATACCTGGCCGACCTTGGGCAACAAGCCGCCCATGGCTTCCAGATACAGACGCGAGCGGGTGACTTCGGGCACGTTCTGGTATTCCTCCAGCATGGCGCGGAAGCGGGCGGTTTCCCCGTAGGCTCGGTTGACCCGCTCGGTGGCATAGCCTTCAGCCTCAGCGATCAGACGCTGCGCTTCACCTTCGGCGCGGGGAATCTGCTGGTTGGCGCGCTTGGTGGCTTCGTTGATCATCCGCTCGCGCTCCTGTCGGGCTTCGTTCACTTCGTTAAATGCG
Organism: Marinimicrobium sp. UBA4509; assembly: GCF_002388575.1. Lineage (NCBI taxonomy): Bacteria > Pseudomonadati > Pseudomonadota > Gammaproteobacteria > Cellvibrionales > Cellvibrionaceae > Marinimicrobium > Marinimicrobium sp. UBA4509. The sequence continues at coordinate 56,936 of NZ_DGMV01000084.1, read as the reverse complement.
GGGCGCACTGCCTGGGGCGGCACAACGTCTTGAAGCTCGACGGTAATGATGTGTAAGCCGGAGTTATAGCGATCCATGACCTGCTGAATTTCTTCACGCGCCAGTTGGGCGATTTCCACCCGCCCAACGGTCAGCACTTCCGAGCCGAGGCGGTTACCCACCACCCGACGCATGACGGATTCGGAAATGTCCCGCAGCGTGGTGTCGGGCTCGCGCTGCTGGTAAAGATACTTGATAGGATCCTGAATGCGATACTGCACCACCCACTCGACGTTGATCACATTGAGATCACCGGTCAGCATCGCCGACTCGCCGGTAAAATCCTGACTGGAATAACGACTGGCCTCATTGCCCCGCTGGCCGACAGTACGAAAGCCGAACTCCTGCTTGAGCACCCGGGCCGAGGCGACACGTTGTACTCTGTCGATTCCAAAGGGAAGTTTGAAGTGCAGGCCCGGATCGGTGATCGCCACCACTGCACCAAAGCGCTTGACCACTGCCTGCTGCTCAGGCTGAACAGTGTAAAAACTGGTAAAGCCGCCCCAGAGGATGAGGAGGGCGAGGGGAATCAGCAGGCCCAATCCGATTCCCGGAAGGCGAGGGAGATGCCGGGTGAGTTCGGCAAAATCATCCTTCAGATTCCTGTGTGAATTATTCATTGTCTGCTCCTTTCATGACCCGGCGCAGTAAGCGCGCCGAGGCGGAACCTTAACAGAAGCAGTGGCCAGTGTCCCGCTTTGGGCGGGTCAGACACTCATCCGGGGCGATAGTTGGTCAGCACCTCATCGACCCCGGACTCCAGTGCCCAATCGACCTCCCGCTCACTCTCCGGAAGAAATGCCAGCACCCGCCCTTGCCGGCGACGATAGCGCTCCACCATGGCCGGGCGTAACAGGCGCACACCAGCCAGCCTGGGCGGTAGCGAGTAAGTGGCGCCGGGCTGAATACCCGCCAGAGGCGGTAGCCCCGCCGCGCAGGCCAGTCCGGCGCGTCGACACTCGGGCATGGGCACCATGCACTCGATCTCGGGCTGCTCATCCAGCAGCAGTCGTTGCTGACGGGGGTCCCAGAACAGAAACCGGGCGCGGCCGCTCAACAGCGCCTGGCCTTCGCCCTGCCACTGCGCCAACAACAGGGCCAGGGTCCGCTCACCGTATTCGGGTTTAATGTCGAGAATCCAGTGGTGCTGTCCGAATTCCTCCAGCCACTGGTCAAAAAACAACAGTGGCTCCCCTCCCTTCAGGCGAACCTGCTCAAGCTCGTGGCGGGTCGCTTCGGTGACTTTCAGTGGAAGCCCGGCAACCCGGCTCAGGTCTTCATCGTGGGCAAGCACCAGGTGCCCGTCCGCGGTGCTGCGCAGGTCGGTTTCCAGATGCGAAAACCCGGCATCCAACGCCGCCCGAAAGGCATTGGCCGTGTTTTCCGTGGCCCGGTCGCACAGGCCACGGTGACTGATCCAGAGGGGGGCGGACATCAATAATTTCCTCCTGTTGTTCCGGGCAGGCCAGTGGCACCCAAGCGTGTCATTTTATTCTCCGGCCAATGCGGTAGCATAGGCACAGGACAGTATACCCCCGGACGCCCAACGGACCGCCTATGCTCTATTGGATAATTGCGCTTTTCCATCTGGTCGTGATGCCCATCGCCGCCGTGCACGCCCTGATTTACAAACGGGATCACCGCGCGGCCCTGGGCTGGATCGGGGTCATTCTGCTTTTCCCCGTCGCCGGGCCGCTACTCTACTTCCTCTTCGGGATCAACCGGTTGCGCACCAAAGCCCAGGTATTCACCGGCCACCACCTGCCGGTCATGTTCTTTGGTTACGACCGCACCAGCCCGCCCCTGCTGCTCAACCCCGATCCGCTGATCGACACTTTACCCAACCCGGATCTGGCCCGGGTGGGGAGCCGGGCAACCGGACAGCCCCTGCTGCCGGGCAACCAGGCCAACATTCTGATCAACGGTGAAGCCTTCTTCCCCGAGCTACTTCGGTCAATTGAAGAAGCCCGTCACTGGATTCTGCTGTCCACCTACCTTTTCGGCCACCGGGGTGAGGCCCGAGCGGTGATTGATGCCCTGATCCGGGCCAAGGACCGGGGCGTTGCCGTCTATGTGCTCGCGGACGGGATCGGCACCAGCTATTCGTGGCGCACTGCCATCCGCGCCCTGCGCCGGGCCGATGTGAGCGTGGCCCTGTTCACGCCGCCCTCGCTGCTGCCACCGTCGCTGGATATCAACCTGCGCAATCACCGCAAAATTGCGGTTGTGGATCAGCAGGTCGGCTTTTTCGGTGGCATCAACATCGATGATCGGCATATGGTGGCCAACCCCCACAACCGCCACCCCACCGAGGATGTCCACTTCCGGGTGAACGGGCCTTTGGTGGCCGAGTTGACCCACCTGTTCTGCCACGACTGGGATCTGGTGACCGGCCGAAAGCCCGCGCTCACCGAGCTGCCCTGTCCCACGGCGGGCCGCAGCGTCTGCCGCCTGATTGATGACGGCCCCCACGACAACCTCAATCACCTGTCGATGACCCTGATCGGGGTATTTACGGCGGCCCGGGAGCGCATCCGGATCATGGTGCCCTACTTTCTTCCCAACCACGAAATGGTGGCCGCATTGCAGGCCGCCGTGTTGCGGGGGGTCAAAGTGGAGGTCATTCTGCCCGAGCGCAGCAACCTGCGCTTTGTCGACTGGGCGACCCGGAACATGCTCTGGGAGCTGTTGCTCTGGGATATGGACGTCTTTTACAAAGCGGCGCCGTTCGCCCACAGCAAACTGATTCTGGTCGACGATGCTTACGCCATGACCGGTTCCGCCAACCTCGACGCCCGCAGCCTGCGCCTGAATTTCGAGCTGGGCGTGGAGTGGTTTAATGCGGACCTGACCCGACAACTGCACGCCCACCTCGATGAGGCCACCGCGCGAAGCCGGCGGATCACCCTGGCCGAGCTGGATCAACGCCCCCTCTGGCAGCGACTGCGCGATGCGTTTTTCTGGCTGTTTTCGAGCTATCTTTGACGTATGATTGAGCCACTATAACGAGGTCCCTTCTGACAATGACTGCACATAACTGGCTGAACCTGTTGGCCGTCACCTGGTTTTTTGCCGTGTGGATTGGCTACGCCAGTTTCGCCCGACACCGGGCCCGGGTGTCCTACAGCCTGTCCTCCGTACTGCAGATCTACCGCAAACGCTGGATGCATTCGATGCTGCGGCGTGAAAACCGCATTGGCGATACCGCGCTGATCGCAGGACTGGAACGACAGACCACGTTTCTGGCTTCAACCTCGATCTTTGTGATCGCTGGTCTGATTACGGTTCTGGCGTCCATCGAACAGGTTCACGACACTCTTACCGCCCTGCCGTTTTTTAACCGGGACATGACCTCCCGACAACTGCAGTTCAAGCTTCTGTTGTTGCTGGCCATCTATGTGTACGCGTTTTTCACCCTGACCTGGGCCGTGCGCCAATACGGCTTCAGCTCCATTCTGCTGGGGGCCGCGCCACTGGCGAACGACACGGACATCACCGAGGAGGAGCGAGCCCGCTATGCCACCACCAGTGCGAAAGTCATTGATCAGGCGGGGCACAGCTACAACTACGGCCTGCGCGCCTATTATTTTTCGCTCTCGGTGCTGCCCTGGCTGTTCAATACCTGGCTGTTCATTCTGGCGGCAACGCTGACCGTGGCGGTTCTGTATCGGCGAGAGTTTCACTCCCGGCCGCTGCAGACGCTGGCCAACGAGGTGCGGGCATCCGCCGATAGCGCCGACCAATAACCCACCTCAATGCCGCCGGGCATCGGTACCGTGGCTGCCCACCGGCTCAATGTGAACCGTCGCCACCACCCCCAACTCCGCCAGTCGGTGCTCCGCCGCATCGGCCAGGTCGTGGGCCCGACGCACGGTCCAGTCGCCGGGCACCTGCAGGTCCACCTCGGCAAACTGCTGGGCGCCGGAGGCCCGGGTGCGCAGCCGATGAAAGCCACAACTCTCCGGGGTCATGGCCTGCAGTGCTTGCTCTAGCTTTGTCAGGGTTCTGGGGCTCAGGGCCCGATCCATCAACCCGTTGGCGGACTTGGCCAGCAGCTGCCAGCCCTCATGAAGAATATGCAGCGCCACAGCTATCGCCACGACGGGGTCGAGCCACAGCAAGCCAGTCCACTTGGCCAGCCCGACGCCCAGCACCACCCCGACAGTCGTCCAGACGTCGGTCATCAAATGCCGTCCGTCACCTTCAAGCGCTGGCGAGCGCAATGCACGACCGTAGCGCAGCAGCAAGCGGGCCACAACAAGGTTGATCAGCGCGGCTCCCACCGACAGTCCCGTACCCAGATTAAGAGCCTGTAGAGTCTCTGGGTTCAGAAGTCGCTCGCCCGCCGCCACCAGAATGGCCAGCGCGGCCAGGAAAATCATGCCCCCTTCGAAGGCCGCTGCGAAATACTCGGCCTTGCCATGCCCAAAAGGGTGACCGTCATCCGGCGGGCGACGCGCGTATTGAAACATCGTCAGTGCAAACCCGGCCCCCAGAAGGTTGACCACAGACTCCAGCGCGTCTGACAGGTAACCCACCGAGCCGGTCAGTTGCCACGCCAGGGCCTTCAGCCCCATGGTTGCCAGCGCCGCCGCCAGCGAGAGCCACAGAATGTGATGAGCCTGCCATTTGACCATTGCGTTGTTCCTGCCTGAATTTATGCCAGTGTAGCGTACCGGGGGTGGAAATCTCGGCGCCCAAGCCCAATAATGGCTCAACCATACTCTGCAATGCACCCGACACTCTACAGGATGGCCCATGACCGCCCAACTCGCTCCCGTCAGCAGTGACCCCGTATGGGAAGACATTCGCCGTCAGACCCGCGCCCAGGCGGAGTCCGAACCGGTACTGGCGAGCTTTCTGCACACCACCATCCTCAACCACGACACCCTGGAAGCGGCCCTGAGCTTCCACCTGGCCAACAAGCTGGACAGCCCGGCCATGCCGGCCATGCTGATGCGCGAGGTCATTGAGCGGGCACTGGCGGACGACCCGGGTATTGGCGAGGCGGTGCGGGCCGACCTGCTGGCCATCAACGAGCGGGACTCCGCCTGCGACTCCTCGAGCACACCGTTCCTGTACTTCAAAGGGTTTCATGCGCTCCAGGCTTACCGGGTCGCGCACTGGCTCTGGCAGCACGGCCGGGAAGCCCTGGCGCTGTTTCTGCAGAACCGTATTTCCGTGGTGTTCGCGGTGGACATTCACCCGGCGGCCCGTATCGGTCGGGGCATCATGTTTGACCACGCCACGGGCATCGTCATCGGCGAAACGGCGGTGGTGGAGGACAATGTCTCCATCATGCAGTCGGTCACCCTCGGCGGCACCGGGAAAGAGAGCGGCGACCGCCATCCCAAGGTCCGAAAAGGCGTGTTGATCGGCGCCGGGGCCAAGATTCTTGGCAATATCGAGATCGGCGAGTGCGCCACGGTCGGTGCGGGCAGCGA
>NZ_DGMV01000084.1:50780-51298 GCF_002388575.1 Marinimicrobium sp. UBA4509 | reverse complement strand
CGCGGGCAGCGTGGTGCTCAAGTCCGTCCCCTGCCGCAAAATCGCCGCCGGCGTACCCGCCCAAATCATCGGTGACAGCCGCTGCCAGCAGCCGTCACGCACCATGGACCACCGACTGGATGACTGACATGCTCAAACGCTTAGCCTGTGCCTTGGCCCTGCTGCTCATTATGACCGGTTGCGGAGAGGCGCCGGAGACCGAAACGAGCGCCAGCTCCGACAGCACGTCGGCCGCGCCCGATTCTGCCGAGGCCACTGCACTGACGGTTTACAAAAGCCCGACCTGCGGCTGCTGTGAGGACTGGATTACGCACATGGAGGGCGAGGGCTTCGAGGCGGCCATTGAGCACCCGAGCCGGATGGCGACCATCAAGGCGCAGTTGGGGATCGCTCCCGAGTACGCCTCCTGCCATACCGGTGTCTCTGAGGAGGGCTATATTTTCGAGGGTCACGTTCCGGCCAAGCTGGTCCGCCAGTTTCTGAACAGCCCACCGGAAAACGCTCTGGGCCTGGCCGTA
>NZ_DGMV01000084.1:50103-50696 GCF_002388575.1 Marinimicrobium sp. UBA4509 | reverse complement strand
ACATCGTACGGGTCAAAACGCTCTGGGCCTGGCCGTACCGCGCATGCCGGTAGGCAGTCCGGGCATGGAGATGGGCGAGCGTTTTGACCCGTACGATGTGTTGTTGCTGAAGACCGACGGCAGCAGCGAGATTTATGCCCGGATTGAAACGCCCGAGCAGCAGTATTGAACATCCGCACTATTTTGGCGCAGCCGTCACCAAAAGTGGTGCGCGTTGGTTCATCGAGTCCGGCCCGTGAAGGAGAGCCCCCTTTCAAGACACGCCGTAAACCCATCCCTGGGGGCTCGGATCGCGGGTCCCCCGCTCTACGGTCTTGAAAGGGGGCTCTCCTCCACGGGCCTACGTGCCACACGAAACCCACTGTGCCGTCACCGCAGGCGCGACTGTGGCACGGAACTCCGGTGCGGGGGAAACCACTCCAGGACACGCAGCAACCTTGAACCGAGGGTAACGGCGGATGCGGCCTTTGGCCTTATCCGCCCTACGCAACTGCGTGCTACACAAAAACCCATGTGCCACTGCTACAGACGCGACGGTGGCATGGAGGTCCGGTGTGGGGTAAACCATTCCAAGACCGTAGAGCGGGGGACCC
>NZ_DGMV01000084.1:36374-50015 GCF_002388575.1 Marinimicrobium sp. UBA4509 | reverse complement strand
AATGGTTTACCCCACACCGGACCGGACTTTCCGAAAAGCACCCAAACCAAAGCCATAAAAACCCCACCATGGCCAGCTTTTTGCAGCATTCCCGATCGCCCCACACGTCACTATGACCGGAGACCGGAATGCAATACACCAAACCCATGATTGAACTGGTGTTTGAGATTCGCCGGCGCGTGCCCGCCGATCTGAAACCTTCCGTCAAACTCGCCAATCCGGAGCTGTTGGACGAGCTGGTCACCCATCATCGGCACAGTAAGGACGTCATCTGCCAAACACTCATCAAAGAACTGCTACAACTGGCCGGAGATCCCTGGAACCACGCCCTGAGCGATGCTCAACAGGACGCCGAAGAGGCCGAAGCCGCCGCGCGACCGCGCCAGGTCACCAAGGTGTATCGAGGACAGGTAACGCTGGAGGAGGCGCCACCAAAGGACAATGCCAGCACCCCCAGGGAGCGCACCAAGCGAATGTACCGGGGGCAGGAAGTTATCGACTGACTTGCGTGCTCTGAACGTCCCGCTCTCAGGAGTCCAGGCCAGCCCAGTCCCGGCGACGGGAAAACTGGGGCCGCAGAAACTCCATCTGGTCACCGCGAATCCGGTCGCTGTTGATCAGCGCCAGGTACTCGGCGGTGTTGGGACAGAATGGCAGGGCGAGCAGCTCCATACCGATTTCGGACAGCAGGTGGTTGCCTTTGTGCTGGTTGCAGCGCTTGCAGGCGGTGACCACGTTATTCCAGCGGTCCCGGCCACCGCGGCTGATTGGGTGGACATGATCCCGGGAGAGGTGTTCTGCGGTAAACCAGCGGCCACAGTAGAGGCACTGGTGATGGTCTCGAGCAAAGAGGGCAGCATTGGTGAGCGGTGGGACGAGGCGCATGCGGGCGAGGCGGTTGCCGCCACAGGCGATAATGGCCGGCAGGTCAATCTGGGTGCGCAACCCGGTCAGGCGGGAATGGCCACCATAGACACGCCGGACGTGCCCGCCCAGGGTCCACTGCACCAGATCACGCGCATACAGGCAGACCGCGTCTTTCCAGTGCAGCCACTCGATAGGCTGGCCGGCGATATTCAGTCGCAAAATACGCGCTTCCATCGACACCTCCAGGGGTCGCTCGGTGCGCTCTGGGCGGCCGACTGACTGCGGCCAAAAAGCCGCCAGCGTCCGGGGCGTACCGGCGATTGACGTCGTACCGATACCGTATAGCCTTACTATGACGCCATTATGTCAAAACTTCCACACTTTTTATTGACGCCGGATCAGTCTGCCCGGTTTGTGTCGCCCATAAAAAGAAACCCCCGCGATAAGGGGGTTATCGCGGGGGTTGCCATCTACTTACAGGATGGGGCCCGTCCCGGGCCTAGTGGCGTGCGTCCTTTCAGTTCCGTTGCCCTGCGTCCAGTGCCTGTATCCGTTAAAAGAGATTATGCGCCACCTGCCGGCCGGGCAATAGTGGCGAATGTCGGAAAGGTTTGTGCGAGATATCTCACAAACCGTGGAATCAGAAAATCTCCTCGGGCTCCAGATCAAACAGATAGTCAGGCGAAATATCCATATCCCGGGTGATGTTTTCCCCCTGATCCTGCAGCAGTTCCCGCTCCTCGTCGTCCAGCTCCTGCTCCAGCCCCTGGCGGATCACCACCTCGACCCGGCGATTTCTGGCCCGGTTGTCCGGATTGTCATTCGGCGCCAACGGCCGGGTGTCGGCAAAGCCGGTCACCTCAAAGCGGTCCTGATCGATATAGTCGCCGCGCATCAGTTGGTGCGCCACGGATACCGCCCGGGCCGACGACAACTCCCAGTTGGAACGGAAGCGGGCCGAATTGATGGGAATGTTGTCGGTGTGCCCCTGGACCTTGATACGCCCCGGCTGGAGCATCAGTACCGCCTGAATTTCGTCCAGAACATCAAAGTAATCTTCCGCCAACTCCGCCGACCCGGAGCGAAACGACCCCTGCTCCCGAATCCGGATGATGATCTGACGCCCACGGGTTTCGATTTCAATCTGCCCGGAGGTGATCTGCGGCTGCAGACGCGCCGCCAGGGCCATGGCATCCTGCTCGGTTTCCCGGATCAGTTCCTCCAGCCGCTGCTTCAACTGCTCGCGCGCCGAGTCTTCGTATTCCGGCTCGCCCTGCTGGATATCAAACTCCTCGGCGCAGTAGACTTCCAGACTCATCTGGGTGGTGTCATCGGTGCTCTGGAAAATTTCGTTGATTGGAGTCGGCTCAGGCTTCCCCGGGCTGAACTCCTGGGCGATGATGCTGGTGCCTTTGGGCACCTCGTTGACCTGGAGCTCGGTCTGAACCCCGAACGCCTGCGCCAACGAGCCGGCCAGGCGCTTGAACTTCATGGCGTCCATTTCGGAAAACGAGAGCAGCAGTACAAAGAAGCACAACAAGAGCGCCATCAAATCGGCAAAGGTCGCCATCCAGGCAGGGAGGCCTGCGGCCTGACGTTTTTTACGGGGCGTATCGTCATCCATATCCTACTCCCCCTCAGGCGGCATCCGTGTCCGCGACGTCCCGCTTCCGCTCGGGCAAGTAAGTGCGCAACATGGAGTCGATCACCCGGGGATTCTGGCCACTCTGGATAGCCAGCAGGGCATCGATGATCAGGCTCTGCACCAGTACCTCCTCATCCGCGCGCAACTTGAGCTTATCGGAAATGGGCAGGAACACGGCGTTGGCGAGCAGAGAACCGTACAGAGTGGTCAGCAGAGCGATGGCCATGGCCGGACCGATGGCTTTGGGGTCTTCCATATTCGACAGCATCGCCACCAGACCAATCAGGGTACCGATCATGCCCATGGCCGGCGCCACATCCCCGAGTGCGCTGAAAATGGACGCGCCCTTCAAATGGCGATCCTCCGCCAGGTAGCGATCCTTGGACATCATCGCCTTGACCACCTCCGGGTCGTGGCCGTCCACCAGCAACTGAATGCCTTTCTGCAGAAAGTCGCTGCTGACCTCCTTACCTTCCAAGGATAACAGACCGCCTTTGCGCGCTGCGTCGGCCAGTTCGACAATCTCCTCGATCAGTTCCGCCGGGTCCGTGCTTCGATAGACAAAGCTCTTGGCGGCCACCTTGGTGGCACCGAAGAACTGCCCCAGACTGAACTTGGCCATTACGGCGAATACGGTGCCCCCGACCACAATCAACAGGGACGGCGCATTGACGAATATCATCAGGTCGCCGGACAGCACCATGGAGGCGACGATCAGACCAATTGCGCCGATGATCCCTACGAGGGTTGCTAAATCCACTGGTGGCTCCTCACACTAGGCTGAAACGGCCGATACGCCGTGTTGAATCTGCGGTAAAACCTGCATCTTAGCAGCAGTCGGTTTATAATTGCGCCCTTTATCACCACAGACATCCCGCCAGGAGTCTATCGGCCAATGCCGGAAAATCTTCACCTCGACCCTGGCCCAAACGACAGGTGCCCCATGCCCACGAAAAAGAAGTCCGTGGACTTTGAACAGTCACTGAGCGACCTGGAAGCGCTGGTGAACCAAATGGAGCAAGGCGAGCTCTCTCTGGAAGAATCCCTGAAAGCCTTTGAGCGCGGGATTCAGCTGACCCGGGATTGCCAGGAGCGCCTGAGCGCGGCGGAACAGCAGGTTCAGGTACTGATGGAACAGCAGGGTCAGATCAGCGTTCAGCCGATGACGCCCGGCGGCGAGGATGACGGTGAATGAGCACCGACTTCGACGCCTTCGCCGGCCCCTGGCGTGAACGCTTCAACCGGGGTTTGACCCGGTTTCTCCCGCAACCCGATGCTCAGCGCCCGCAACTGGCCGAAGCCATGGCCTACAGCCTGGCCAATGGCGGCAAGCGGGTCCGCCCCATGCTGGTCTACAGCACGGGCGCGGCGCTGCGCTACGAACCCGACCAGGCCCTGGATACGGTCGCGGTTGCCCTGGAATGCTTACACGCTTATAGCCTCATCCATGACGACTTACCCGCCATGGACGATGATGACCTGCGCCGCGGGCAGCCCAGTTGCCACATCGCCTTCGACGAGGCGACGGCCATTCTGGCCGGAGATGCCCTGCAGACGCTCGCCTTTGAGGTGCTCGCCCGGTGCGACCGCCTGTCGGCGGAGCAGCGCGTGGCGCTGATTACCGACCTGGCTCAGGCCGCCGGTGCACAGGGGATGGTACTGGGTCAGGCCATCGACCTCGGCGCCGTTCACCAGAGTCCGGACATCGCCCAGTTGGAGCGCATGCACCAACACAAAACCGGCGCCCTGATTCGCGCCAGTGTCGCCATGGCGGCCCGCGCCTGTGCCGCCTCGGCCGGTGAACGCGAGGCCCTGAGCGACTACGCCGGCGCCATCGGCCTGGCCTTTCAGGTACAGGACGATATTCTGGATGTCATCGCCGATACCAGCACGCTGGGCAAGCCCCAGGGAGCCGACACCGCGCGGGACAAGCCCACCTATGTGTCCCTGCTTGGACTCGACGGCGCGCAATCCAAAGCCCGGGAACTGCTCACTCAGGCCCTCGACAGCCTGAGCGGGTTCGACGACAGCGCTACAGCGCTGCGCAGCCTCGCGCATTACATTATTGAGCGCGGGCACTGACGCCCCGCTAGGCAGACGGGCTTCTGGCCCCTACAATGGCCCCTTTCCAATAACGACGTGACTCATGTTTGACGAAATTCCCACAGACCGCCCGGAAACGCCCCTGCTCGACCAGATTGACTCGCCAGAGCAACTGCGGGCGCTGAATGAGCGGGACCTGGAGCCGCTGGCCGAGGAGCTGCGTGCCTACCTGCTGTACAGCGTGGGACAGAGCGGTGGACACTTTGGCGCCGGACTGGGGGTCGTGGAGCTGACAGTGGCCCTGCACTACGTCTATCACACCCCGGATGACCGTCTGGTATGGGACGTGGGCCACCAGACCTATCCCCACAAAATCCTCACCGGCCGCCGCGAACGCATGAGCAGTATTCGTCAGGGGGGCGGTCTGTCCGGCTTTCCCAAGCGGGGCGAAAGCGAATACGATACTTTTGGAGTGGGCCATTCAAGCACGTCCCTCAGCGCCGCCCAGGGCATGGCTCTGGCCAGTGCCATGACCGGCAGCGAGCGCAAGTGCGCCGCCATTATCGGCGACGGCGCCATGACCGCCGGAATGGCGTTCGAGGCGCTCAACCACATTGCCCACACGGACACCGACCTGCTGGTCATCCTGAACGACAACAACATGTCGATCTCCCCCAATGTGGGTGGGCTGGCCACCTACCTGTCCAAGGTATGGGGCAGCAAGTTCTACAACTCCCTGCGCGAGGGCAGCAAACAGGTACTCACCAAAATTCCCTCCGCCTGGGAGTTCGCCCGGCGCACCGAAGAACACTTCAAGGGCTTCATGTCCCCGGGCACCCTGTTTGAGGAAATGGGCTTCAACTACGTCGGTCCCATCGATGGCCATGACCTGGGCAGCCTGGTGCGCTATCTGCGCAATCTACGCGAAGTCAAAGGCCCCAAGCTGCTGCACATCATCACCCGCAAGGGTAAAGGGTTTGGCCCGGCGGAGGACGACCCCGTGGGCTACCATGCGCTGAACAAGCTGGAGCCCAAACCGGCCCCCCGCAAACCCAGCGGCCCCAAGTACCAGAAGGTGTTTGGCGACTGGCTGTGCGATATGGCAGCGCGGGATGAGCGGTTGATAGGTATTACCCCCGCCATGTGTGAGGGCTCCGGCATGGTGGATTTCGCCCAGCGTTTCCCGGAGCGCTTCTACGATGTGGCCATTGCCGAGCAACACGCCGTCACATTGGCCGCTGGACTCGCCTGTGAGGGCCAGAAGCCGGTGGTCGCCATTTACTCCACCTTCCTCCAGCGCGCCTACGATCAACTGATCCACGATGTGGCACTACAGAACCTGGACGTCACTTTCGCCATCGACCGGGCCGGACTGGTCGGCGAAGACGGGCCCACCCACGGCGGCTCCTTTGATCTGACCTACCTGCGCTGCATTCCCAATATGGTGATCGCCGCCCCCAGCGACGAAAACGAGTGTCGCCAACTGCTGTACACCGCCTGGAAACATGAGGGACCGGCGGCGGTACGCTACCCACGAGGCACCGGCCCGGGAACGGATATTGAGCAGGCGATGAACGAACTGCCCATCGGTCAGGGACGGGAGCTGCGCCAGGGGCGCGAGGTGGTCATTCTGAACTTTGGCGCTTCACTCGCCACGACCCTCACCGTGGCGGAGCGGATCGACGCCAGCGTCTGTGACATGCGCTTTGTCAAACCCCTGGATACCGCTCTGATCGAGCGCATGGCCGAGAGTCACACCCTGATCGTCACGGTTGAGGAAAACGCCATCGCCGGCGGCGCCGGCAGTGCGGTGGGAGAGCACCTGGCCACCCAGGGCATTGCAACCCCCTGGCTGCCGCTCGGGTTTCGCGACGAGTTCGCCGAACACGACAGTCAGAAAAAACAGCTGGCCAGCCAGGGCCTGGACGCGGACGGGATTGAGAGGGCTATCCGTAACCACCTCGGACATTAACCCGCCCCTGGTGAGCATTCAAAATCTGAATACTCGAAAGCCCTACCATTCACTTTTCGACTAATAATGGACTTGTTTAGTCCAGAAAATCTTTCTATCCTGACTGTAATCGGTTACAAGAATTTTGAAGTGACATTCAGTAAGCGCGGCCACTCGCGCCTGAAAGCCGAATAAGAAACTTGAACTCCGTCTGCGAACGAGCCAAGACAACTTCTATTTATTGGCCTCAAAACAAACGACGCAAGACCTTCGACCTCAATTAAACAAACCATCCATAGCTCAAACCAGGAGGACCATATAGCCCAAAATGTAACCGGTTACTTTTAATCAAAACTGATAATAATGAGGACTCAAGAATGACTGCATTCACTCGAACCATCGCAACCACCCTGCTGACACTGGCGGCGCTGTCAGTCCAAGCCGACCTGTCTGTCTCAGGCACACAGTTACTCGACGGAAACGGCAACTCCTTTGTAATGCGTGGCGTCAATGTGCCTCACGCCTGGTTCAGCGGACAAACCGATCAGTCTTTGCAGGATATTGCCACCCTCGGGGCCAATACCGTGAGGATCGTACTGAGCAATGGCGCCCAGTGGAACCGCACCCCGGCCTCTGAAGTGGCCAGTATCATAAGCCGGGCCAAATCAGAAGAGCTTATTACGGTGCTGGAGGTCCACGACACAACCGGCTACGGTGAAGCGGGCAGCGCGGCGACAGTGTCCCAAGCGGTCGATTACTGGCTGGACATTCAGAACGTTCTGCAGGGTGAAGAGGACTATGTGATCATCAATATCGCCAACGAACCCTTCGGCAACGGACCATCGGCGAGTGACTGGGTCAGCGCTCACACCCAGGCGATCAGCCGACTGCGCAATGCCGGCCTGAATCATACCCTGATGGTCGACGCCGCCAACTGGGGGCAGGACTGGCAGGGCATTATGCGCGACAACGCGCAGCAGGTTCTGGCCAGCGACCCTCAAAGTAACGTCATATTCAGCGTTCACATGTATGAAGTGTATGACAGTGACAACGCCGTCAACAGCTACCTGTCCAGCTTCAACAATCAGGGCCTCGCTCTGGTCATAGGCGAGTTTGCTGCCGATCACTACGGAAGCTACGTCGCCGCCGATGCCATCATGGCACGGGCCGAGCAGTACGGTTATGGCTACCTGGGTTGGTCCTGGTCCGGAAACAGCTCCGACCTGTCCTCTCTGGATATTGTCAACAATTTCAACGGCAGCAGCCTGACCAGCTGGGGCAATCAGCTGTTTTATGCCACCAATGGCATCGCCAATACGAGCAACTCCGCCAGCATCTTTGGTGGCAGCAGTGGTGACGGCAACAGCTGTGGCACTGCCTCCAATGGCTACCCCTATTGCTGTGACTCCAGCTCTGATACCGGCGGCGGCTGGGGATGGGAAAACGGAGAGAGCTGTGTCATGCCCGATGGCGGCTCCTCAGGCTCGGGCCCCAGCACCTGCAACTGGTACGGAAGCATTTACCCGGTTTGCCAGAACCAGAGCACTGGCTGGGGATGGGAAAATGACCAGAGCTGCATAGGCCAGAGCACCTGCGATAACCAATAACCCACCGGCGGTCCGCATCATGCGGGCCGCGCCCCCTGGCAATAAAGTCACAAAGACCGTAAGGTACAGGGCTGGTTATCTGAACAACGGTCCTGTCATGATGCACGCCCCTAAACTCGAACCTTCTCCGGTGACTGAATGGCACAATGTCACCCCAAAGCAGTTTATCACCGAGATCGCACCCCGATTCGAACCGGCGATTCTGCGCGGTTATACCCAGGACTGGCCCGCTGTCACTCACGCCCTCAAGTCGCAACAGGCGTTGCGCGAGTATCTTGTCGGCTTCAGCCGGGGCGAGCCGATCGAGCTGTTTTTGGGCGCACCCGAGATTGGAGGGCGCTTTTCCTACGACGAGCACCTGCAGGGCTTCAATTTTGTTCGTCGTAAAGATCACTTTGAAACCGCCCTGCAGCGCCTCCAGCGCATGGAAGACGATGCCAATCCGCCGGCGTTTTATATCGGTGCCACCGCCATCCCACACACCCTGCCGGGACTGGAGCGTGACAACACCATGAACCTGGTGGACGAGCGGGTTCCCCCCAATATCTGGATTGGCAATCGCACCACCATCCCCACCCATTATGATGTTTCGGACAACCTCGCCTGCGTCGTGGCCGGGCGACGGCGCTTTACCCTGTTTCCGCCCGAACAGGTCCGCAACCTGTACGTCGGCCCCATCGACTTTACCCCCGCTGGTCAGCCCATCAGTCTGGTAGACCCCTACCAGCCGGACCTTGAGCGCTTCCCGAAGTTTGCCGAGGCCATGCCCACGGCGCGCGTCGCCGAACTTGAGCCCGGTGATGTGCTCTACATTCCGTCCCTGTGGTGGCACCAGGTGGAATCTCTGGCGAGGTTCAATGTGCTGATCAATTATTGGTGGGAGACCGGCGTACCAAACACCGGCTCACCCTTTGAGGCTCTGGTGCACGGTCTGTTGACGGTTCGTCAATTGCCGTTGGAAAAACGCCGGGCCTGGCAGACGTTTTTCGATCACTACCTGTTCAGCGAAACCGACCCGGCGGAGCACTTATCACCGGAACAACGACGGGCGTTGGGGGAAATGACGCCGGAGCTGGCTGACTACCTGAAGGGCTTTTTGCGCAACGCCCTGGACCGGCGCTGATCACGCTCCCAAAAAAGAAAGGGGCCCTCGAAGGGCCCCTTTCTATTCAGCGTCAAACGCTCTGATCTGCGATCCGATCAGGCACCACCGGTACCCGGCTCACCCCGATCCAGTTTGACGGCACGGTAGCCACCGCGCTTGCGGTCGTAGATGAACATGCCGGCGAAGAAGGCAGCCACGATCAACGCAATCGGCGCAACCCAACGGAACGCCATACGGCCACCGTAGTTGTCGGCCGGACGCAACACCGCACCCGCTTCAGCCTGCAGATCGGCAGCCGCCGGAATGCCCGAGTCCAGCAAGGCACGCAGGGCATTACCGGTCAGAGGGCCGTTGAGCTCACCGTCGGCGCGATAGTCGGACAGCGCGATCTCGTTCCGCTCGATCACGGTCTCGACGTCAGCGGGCAGATAGCCGAGCTCGGAGAGTGCGTCCAGATCGCCCGAGGCCTGCTCGGCGCGCTCCAGATACAGCGGGAAGGTTTCTTCCACCTCTTCAAGAATGGCGACTGTGCGCTGCTCATCCAGTGCCTCGGGCATATAGCGGTCGGCGACCACGCCCATCTGACCCTGCAGCGTACCGGAGACCCCCATACCCGCACCGATCATCAGCACGATACCGACCGAGCCGGCCTTGGGGAAACGCTCGCTCATCAAGCCCACCATGGTGGGGAAGAAGAAGGCCACACCAAAGGCAAACACGGTAGCGGCGAACAGCAGCTTGACCATACCGGTTTCAAAGATCGAGAACAGGATCAGACCGGTGCCGGTCAGAATCGCGGCGCAGAACAGCATGCCGGTCGGCGCCAGGCGCTCAACCACCGGGCCGGCGAACAGGCGCAGAACCGCCATCAAACCGGTCAACCAGGCAAATACCAACATGCCGTGCATGCCCGCATTTTCCAGTACATCCGGAATCCAACGCATGGGGCCCAGCTCCAGCGAGAGGGTGATCATCTTGATGACGATCAGCAGCAGCACGATGGGGTGGGTGATGGTATAGAACAGCACTTCCTTGACCGGCACACCGGCTTCGGCGGTTTCGGTCTTAGGGAACTTGAGCGGCAGCAGCATGGCGCCGTAGATGAAAATCGGGATGTACATGACGCCGATGTGAACGGTCCAGTGGCCCAGGTCGATGGCACCAAGATCACCGATCTGCGACATGAAGAAACCCAACAGAGCACCAACCACCATACCGCCGGGGAAAAAGGCGTGGAAGTGGTTGAGCTTGACCGTTTTGCGCTCCGGGTACAGCGCCGCCGTCATTGGGTTACCGGTGGCCTCAATCAGGCCATTGCCAATCCCCATGACGATCGCGCCCAGGAACAGGACCCAATAACCGCTCGGCGAGCCGGATACGAAGTAGGCCGACAGCACCAGACTGACACCGATCAGGTGACTGAAAAACGCCCCTGTCGCCGCGACCCGCAGGCCGATTTTTTCCAGAAAGGGTGCAACAAAAATCAGGGAGAGTGCCATCCCCCACAGCACGGCGCCGCCGATCATACCGATATCGGCGTTGGTCAGAATAAACTCGGTTTTCAACTGACCGAGAATACCGCCCACCAGGGCGAAGGAAAACGCGGTGGGGAACAGGGCAATACACGCCCCGACAAATAACCGCTTACGATTGATGCCATTGGCATCGACAGTGGCTGTACTCATAACTCACATCCTCATTATTTTTATCAACGCACCCGCCAGCGGTTGCCGGCGGGTGCGTGACCGTTTCGGGCACTATCGCCCGTCTTTGGTTACTGCTTTACAGAACGTCAGGAAACCAGCGGCGTCCAGCGGCCATCGGCCTCGGACGAGTTCAGCACCGCTTCAATAAACCGCATGCCCAGCACACCGGTTTCAATACCGGGTATCCAGGATTCGATCGGGTGCTGTTCGCCCTTGCGCTTGGCCACCAGAACATCGGCCACGTCGGTGTAGAGCGTAGCAAACGCCTCCAGGTAGCCCTCCGGGTGCCCAAACGGAATGCGAATACCGCGGGTCGCAATATCACTGTCGATATTGTCGTCCCGACGGGTAATCCGCTGGTGATGTCCGGCCAGCGGCGTCAGCCAGAGCTCATTGGGTTTTTCCTGAGCCCACTCCAGCCCCGCTTTGTCACCAAAGATGCGGATCTTCAGACCATTCTCACAACCGGGCGCGATCTGACTGGTCCAGAGCATGCCTTTGGCACCGCCTTTGAAGCGCATCATAGCGTGGACGTTATCGTCCACCGCCCGACCCGGAACAAAGGCGGTGAGGTCCGCACTGACCGAATCCAGCTCAAGCTGAGAAATAAAGGTGGCCAACTGGAAGGCGTGGGTGCCGATGTCGCCCAGGCAGCCCGCTTTACCAGAACGCTTGGGATCCGTGCGCCAGGCCGCCTGCTTGTTGTCTTCCTCCGGAGCCTGGGTCAACCACTCCTGGGGGTATTCCACCTGCACCAGGCGAACCTGACCCAAATCGCCCCGCTCGACCATTTCGCGGGCGTAGCGCACCAGCGGGTAGGCACTGTAGTTGTGGGTCAACGCAAAGAACGCATCGCTCTTGGCGCAGATCTGCTCCAGCTCCAGAGCTTCTTCCAGCGTGCGGGTGACCGGCTTGTCGCAGATCACGTTGATGCCGGCTTCCAGAGCGGCCTTGGCCACCGGGAAGTGCATGTGGTTGGGTGTGACAATGGCCACCGCCTCAATCCCGTCCTCACGCTTGGCCTCAGCGGCGAACATCTCCTCGTAGGAGGCGTAGGAACGATCTGGCGCAATGTGCAGCTCATCGGCGGAGGCTTTGGCCACGTCCGGCTTGGAGGACAGGGCCCCGGCGACCAGTTCATAGCGATCATCAATGCGCGCGGCAATACGGTGAACACCGCCAATAAAGGCGCCCTGTCCACCGCCGACCATGCCTAAGCGAACTCGTGCATCAGCCATTACTTACCTCCCAAACCCAGAATGCGGCGGTTACTTTCTTCATCGGCGTCTCCTCCTGCAAAATCGTCAAAAGCCTTCTCCGTTACACGGATGATATGGTCATTGACGAATTTCACGCCTTCTTCCGCCCCTGCTTCGGGATGTTTCAGCGCGCACTCCCACTCAATCACGGCCCAACCGTCGAAACCGTTGGCGGTCAGAATCGAGAAGATGCGCTTGAAGTCGGTCTGCCCATCGCCCAGCGAACGGAAGCGACCGGCACGCTCGACCCAGCCCTCGTAACCGCCGTAAACGCCCTGTCGGGCGCTGGGATTGAACTCGGCGTCCTTGACGTGGAACATCTTGATGCGATCGATGTAACGCTCGAGGAAGCCGATATAGTCGAGATTCTGCAGAACCAGGTGGCTGGGATCGTACAGAATATTGGCGCGCGGGTGGTTGTCCACTTCCTTCAGGAAGCGTTCGAAGGTAGCGCCATCGTGCAGGTCTTCACCCGGGTGAATTTCGTAGCACAAGTCCACACCCGCCTCGTCAAAGGCGTCCAGAATCGGCAGCCAGCGCTTGGCCAGCTCTTTGAAACCGGTGTCCACCAGGCCCGCCGGGCGCTGGGGCCAGGGGTACATGAAGGGCCACAACAGGGCGCCGGAGAAGGTGCCATGGGTTTTCAGACCCAGGTTCTTGCTGGCCTTGGCCGCCAGCATCAGCTGGTTGACCGCCCACTTCTGGCGCTCATCGGGCTTGCCGTGCAGCTCCGGCGGAGCAAAGCCGTCGAACATTTCGTCGTACACCGGGTGTACGGCTACCAACTGACCCTGCAGGTGGGTCGACAGGTCGGTAAGCTCCAGGCCGTAGCGCGCCAGGGTATCTTTCACTTCCTGGCAGTAATCGAGACTCTCCGCGGCCTTTTCGAGATCGAACAGGCGCTTGTCCCAGGACGGAATCTGGATGCCTTTGAAGCCCAGGCCACCGGCCCACTTGGATACGTTTTCCAGGCTGTTGAACGGCGCTTCATCGCCGGCGAACTGGGCCAGGAATAGCGCGGGCCCTTTCATCGTCTTCATTATTGTCTCCCCCATCGGTTTGGTGGATTATCAACCGGGTACCGGCAAACCACTTCTCGCGAAGCGGGACCGAGCCAGTACCCACAATAGATTGCCGTGTCGTCATCGCTTCACGACAGCGCTGTCAGCAAATGCGGTCGGGCGATTATGGCATCACCGGCGCCATATCTCTACCGCAGAACCCGAGCTGCGCCGGTAAAGATACGATAATAAACGGGTTAATGTCGATTCGACCACCAAAGAGCGAGATTTTCAACAGAGAATTGCTTTTTATATAGTAAACCCCGAAATAAAGGGTTTCAGCGGGACAAGCAAGGGGGAAGTACGGAAGTGCTATCTGTGTCGGGTTACGCGCTGCGCGCTAACCCGACCTACGGGTGGGTCGCGTAGGGCGGATAAGCCGAAGGCGCATCCGCCG
>NZ_DGMV01000084.1:18120-36290 GCF_002388575.1 Marinimicrobium sp. UBA4509 | reverse complement strand
TAAGCCGAAGGCGCATCCGCCGCTACCCCTCACAGGTTAGCGCAAAGCGCTTAACCCGACACAGGTTTCAGCATCAGATTTTCATATCGCCGAAGAAGTTCTTCATACCGTCAAACCAGCTGCTCTGCCGGGGCGAGTTTTTGCCGCCTTTCATGGTGGACTGAAACTCCCTCAGTAGCTCTTTCTGCTTGCTGGTCAGATCCACCGGTGTCTCGACCACGACACGACACATCAGGTCACCACGAGCACCGCCGCGCACCGGGGTCACGCCCTTGCTCCGCAGCCGGAACAACTTGCCGGTCTGGGTCTCGGCAGGCACTTTGAGCTTGACCCGACCATCGAGGGTGGGAACTTCCAGCTCTCCACCGAGCGCCGCATCGACAAAATCCACGGGGACTTCGCAGTACAGGTCGGCCCCGTCGCGCTGAAAAATCTCGTGCGGTTTGACATGCACTTCTACGTACAGATCGCCCGCTGGACCACCTTCGGCCCCGGCCTCACCCTCACCGGACAGGCGGATGCGGTCTCCCGTATCGACACCGGCGGGCACCTTGACCGACAGTTTCTTGGTCTGCTCGACCCGGCCCTGACCGTGACAGCTGCCGCAGGGGTCGGTGATTATACTGCCCTTGCCACGACAGGTCGGACAGGCCTGCTGCACCGAGAAAAAGCCCTGCTGCATACGCACCTGGCCGATGCCGCCACAGGTGGTACAGGTTTTGGGCGAGGTGCCCTTTTTGGCGCCGCTGCCATCACAGGTGTCACAGGCCACCAGGGTCGGCACCTTGATCTGGACATTGGTGCCTCTGACGGCATCCTCCAGACTCAGCTCAAGGTTATAGCGCAGGTCGGCGCCTCGACTCGGGCCGCCGCGGCCGCGACCACCCCCGCCAAAAATATCGCCGAACACATCGCCGAAAATATCACTGAAGCTGCCGAAACCACCGGCTCCGGCGCCACCGCCCATGCCGGCACTCTGGTCGACACCGGCATGGCCAAATTGATCGTAGGCAGAACGCTTCTGCGCGTCGGACAGGACCTCGTAGGCCTCACTCGCCTCTTTGAACTTGTTCTCCGCCTCTTCGTCCCCCGGATTGCGGTCCGGGTGATGCTTCATCGCCACTCGACGATAGGCTTTTTTCAAATCAGCGGCGGACACGTCCCGGGAGACGCCCAGCACTTCGTAATAGTCGCGTTTTGCCATGCTACAGTCGCTTTTTGGTCAGTTACTACAGACACAACAAATGCGGGCATGCCCGCATTTGTTGCTACCGTCTTTCAAGGATTGGAGAAGCGGAATTACTTCTTCTCGTCATCCTTCACTTCTTCGAACTCGGCATCCACGGCGCCGTCGTCGTCTTTCGGAGCCTCCTGCTGGTCCGCACCGGCTTCCGCGCCGCCTTGGCCCTGCTGCTCGGCATAGAGCTTCTGTGCCAGAGAGCTGGAGGCTTCGGTCAGCTTGTTGGTCGCCGCTTCCATCGCGTCCTTGTCTTCGCCCTTGACGGCTTCTTCGGCCTCGGCGATCGCCGCTTCAATGGCCGACTTCTCTTCGTCGGTGGCCTTGTCACCGGCGTCTTTCAGGGTTTTCTGGGTGGCGTGAATCAGCCCTTCCAGCGTGTTGCGCGCGGTGACGGTCTCGGCAAACTTCTTGTCCGCTTCCGCATTGGCTTCGGCGTCTTTCACCATCTTCTCGATCTCGTCATCCGACAGACCGGAAGAGGCCTTGATCACAATGGACTGCTCTTTGCCAGTGGCCTTGTCTTTGGCGCTCACGTTCAAGATACCGTTGGCATCCAGATCAAAGGTCACTTCAATTTGCGGCACACCGCGGGTTGCCGGCGGAATGTCGGCCAGGTCGAAACGACCCAGGGACTTGTTCTGCGCCGCCTGCTTGCGCTCACCCTGAACCACGTGAATGGTCACCGCCGTCTGGTTGTCTTCCGCAGTTGAGAAAATCTGCGATTTCTTGGTCGGAATCGTGGTGTTTTTCTCAATCAGCGGCGTGGCCACACCACCCATGGTTTCAATACCCAGGGTCAGCGGCGTCACGTCGAGCAGCAATACGTCTTTCACGTCACCGGCCAGTACCGCGCCCTGAATGGCCGCGCCGACCGCTACCGCTTCGTCCGGGTTCACGTCTTTGCGCGGATCCTTACCGAAGAAGTCGGCCACCGCTTTCTGCACCATCGGCATACGGGTCTGGCCACCGACCAGAATTACATCGCTGATATCGCTGACGGATACGCCGGCGTCTTTGATGGCCATCTTCACCGGCTCGAGTGAGCGGGTGACCAGCTCTTCCACCAGAGATTCAAGCTTGGCCCGGGTGAGCTTCACTACCAGGTGCTTGGGACCGGTGTTGTCGGCGGTAATGTACGGCAGATTCACTTCGGTCTGCTGGCTGGAAGACAGCTCGATCTTGGCTTTCTCGGCCGCCTCTTTCAGGCGCTGCAGAGCCAGCGGATCGTTGTGCAGGTCAATACCCTGCTCTTTCTTGAATTCATCGGCCAGGTAGTCGATCAGGCGCAGGTCAAAGTCCTCACCACCGAGGAAGGTGTCACCGTTGGTGGACAGCACTTCAAACTGGTGTTCGCCATCCACGTCGGCGATCTCGATAATGGAGATATCAAAGGTACCGCCACCGAGGTCATATACCGCGATGGTGCGGTCGCCCTTCTGCTGGTCCATACCATAGGCCAGCGCCGCCGCAGTCGGCTCGTTGATGATGCGCTTTACGTCCAGGCCAGCAATCTTACCGGCGTCTTTGGTCGCCTGACGCTGGGAGTCGTTGAAGTAGGCCGGAACGGTAATCACCGCTTCGGTGACCTTCTCGCCCAGGTAATCCTCGGCGGTTTTCTTCATCTTCTTGAGCACTTCAGCGGAAATCTGCGGCGGTGCTTTCTTTTCGTCCTTCACTTCAACCCAGGCGTCACCATTATCGGCGGCGACGATCTTGTAAGGCACCATTTTGATGTCTTTCTGAACCACATCATCCTTGAACTTGCGGCCGATCAGGCGCTTGACCGCATACAGGGTGTTGTGGGGGTTGGTCACGGCTTGGCGCTTGGCGCTCTGGCCAACGAGGATTTCGCCATCATTGGTAAAGGCCACGATGGACGGGGTTGTGCGATCACCCTCGGCGTTTTCGATTACCTTGGGCTTGCCGCCTTCCATTACGGATACACAGGAGTTGGTGGTACCCAGGTCAATACCGATGATCTTACTCATGAAAATCTCCTAAAGATGTTCTGTCGAAACGCGAAAGATCAGCTCGCGCGCCTCGGTGTGTGTCTGCGGCTCCGACCCCGGAGTCCGCTTTCGCAATCAGTTACTTCCTATATTGGCCCTGTTCGATACTTTTCAAGGCCTTTATGCCGGCAATTTAAGGCTGCCGGCGATCCATCACGCATCCGCCGCCTTGGACACCACCACCATCGCCGGACGGACCAGGCGACCGTGCAGGGTATAACCCTTCTGGAACACGTCGATCACGGTGTTGGGCTCGACATCGGGGTTGGCGACCATGGTCATGGCCTGATGCAATTCCGGGTCAAAGGGTTCGCCCTGCGGATTGACGGGCACCACCTGATGCTTGGCCAACACATCGATAAACGACTTGTGCGTCAGTTGAATACCCTCAACCACCGCCTTCAGCTCGGGATTGTCGGTATCCATGGTCGAGAGCGCCCGCTCCAGGTTGTCCACCACCGGCAAGAGGTCCTGCAGCAGCTTCTCCTGGCCGAACTTGTGTGCCTTCTCGACATCCTGCTCGGCCCGACGACGGGCATTCTGGGCTTCGGCCTGGGAGCGCAGCACCTGTTCTTTGGCCGCGTCCATAGCGGCGCTCAGGGATTCCACCTTGGCCTGCAGGGCCTCGACAGACGCCTCCTCAGCCCCCTCATCCTGAGCGGCATGGGTGTCGGCATCGGCCGACCCGGTTTCTGCCGCCACCTCTTCATACTCTTGAGCGTCGCGATTTTCTTCGTTAGCCACACTGATCTCCGTTGTCATTTACCTTGGCAGCCGGGAGCTGCAGAATAAGAACGTGGAGCCTATATGGGGCTTTGGCGGAAGGATTCAAGGGGCCCAAACAGGGCCCGATCAGATTTTCCTGCTGGCCCTCTGGCCGAACCCCGTGTTTTACTGTATAAAAACACAGATTATTTTCTCTCGCTCCGTGAGGGTCACCATGCTTACGCATCTCAGCATTCGCCATTTCACCCTGGTAGACCAGCTGGATCTGGATCTCAGGTCCGGCATGACCGCCATCACCGGGGAAACCGGTGCCGGTAAATCCATCGTTCTGGACGCGCTCGGACAGACGCTGGGCGACCGGGCGGACGGACAGCGGGTCCGGGCCGGGGCCCGCAAGGCGGATATCCACGCCACCTTCGATACCCAGCGGATACCGGCTGCCCGCCAGTGGCTGGAAGCCCAGGAGCTTCTCCAGGAAGACGCCCCCAGTGAGTGCCTGCTGCGACGGGTGATTACCGCCGAGGGCCGCTCCAAGGCCTTTATCAACGGCCACCCAGTCACTCTGCAGCAACTGAGAACCCTCGGGGAGATGCTGATCGATATCCACAGTCAGCACGAGCATCAGTCCCTACTGCGCAAAGAAACCCACCGGCACCTGCTGGATGAATACGCCGGCCAGAGCGAGCTGGCGGGAAAGGTGCGCCAGGCGTACCGACACTGGCAGACTTGCAAGCGCGACTTTGAAGCCCTGCGCGATAACGCCGAAGAGGTCAGCGCCCGCTATCAGCTATTGAGCTATCAGGTGCAGGAGTTGGAGCAACTGGACCTGAAAGAGGGCGAGCTGGACGAGCTGGAAGCGGAGCAGCGCAGTCTCGCCCACGCTGAGGATATATTGCGTGCCAGCCACGAACTGTCGGCCCTGTGCGGCGATGATGACCAGGGGTTGAGTGTCCTGATGCACCGGGCCTTGCACCTGCTGCGGGACATGCCCGAGAAGTCCGCCGCCCTGCAGGAGGCGGAACAGCTGCTCACCAGCGCCCAGATTCAGGTCGACGAGGCCCAGCGTGAGGTGGAGCATCATATCGATGGTTTCAATCTCGACCCGGAGCGGCTACGCGAGGTCGAGGAGCGCTTGAGCGCGATTTATGACGTTGCCCGCAAGCACCGTATCGGGCCCGAACAGCTGCCCCAGCTGTTCGCTGACCTGGGCGATGAGTTGGCCCAGCTTCAGGGCGGAGACGAGCGACTCGATGAGCTGGAGCAGCAGATGCAGGCCGCCGAAGCCGACTATCGCAAGGCCGCCAGCTCCCTGTCCAAAGCCCGGCAGAGCGCCAGCAGCAAACTGGCCAAAGCGGTCAATCAGCAGCTGAGTGATCTGGCCATGCCAAATGCCCGCCTGGAAGTCAGTCTGGCGTCGCTGAACGACAAGCCCGGCCCTCAGGGTCTGGAAGAGGTGGAGTTCATCATCAGCACCAACCCGGGTCAGCCGGCCCGCTCGCTGAACAAGGTCGCCTCCGGTGGCGAGCTGTCTCGGGTCAGCCTGGCCATTCAGGTGGTGACCGCCCGCACCTCGGCCATTCCGACACTGGTGTTCGACGAAGTGGATGTCGGTATCGGGGGTGCGACCGGGGATGTGGTGGGTCGCCTGCTACGGCAACTCGGCGAGGGCGGTCAGGTGCTCTGCGTCACCCACCTGGCGCAGGTGGCCAGCAAGAGCCACCAACACCTCCAGGTCACCAAGACCGCGAAAAAGCAGTCGGCGGAGTCCACACTGGTGACCCTGGAGGGAGAGCAGAAAATCGAAGAAATTGCCCGCATGTTGGGTGGCATGAAGGTGACTGAACAGTCGTTGGCTCACGCCAGGGAGATGGTGACAGAGGGAGCGGCCTGAGAGGACCCGGACGCGCGGCACCACATGGGTGCCGCCACCGGCAATACGGCCACTTTATGGCCGAGGACTACTTCTTGGGCTTTACGTACAACACCAGGTTGTGATCAACCAGCTCGTAGCCGTGCTGCTCGGCGATCTGCCGCTGCAGGCGCTCGATTTCTTCGTTATGGAACTCAATGACCTCGCCT
The DNA here is from genome assembly GCF_002388575.1 of Marinimicrobium sp. UBA4509. Lineage (NCBI taxonomy): Bacteria > Pseudomonadati > Pseudomonadota > Gammaproteobacteria > Cellvibrionales > Cellvibrionaceae > Marinimicrobium > Marinimicrobium sp. UBA4509. The sequence continues at coordinate 30,236 of NZ_DGMV01000084.1, read as the reverse complement.
GAGTCCATACAGACCATGTGATCGTGATGCTCACCGCGAGCAATTTCAAACACTGAGTGGCCACCATCAAAGTTGTGGCGCTCCACCAGACCGGCACTCTCAAATTGCGTCAGTACCCGATACACGGTGGCCAGGCCCACATCGTCACCCGCCTCCATCAGTGCCTTGTAGACATCTTCGGCGCTCATATGATGGTTTTCGGACGACTCCAGCATTTGCAGAATCTTCACCCGGGGCAGGGTGACTTTCAGCCCCGCTTTGCGCAGTTCCTGATTTTCTTCGGCCATTTAACCCCCAAACCCTTCTCAGTATTCGCGTCAATCGGGTATTATCCCCGTTCATTTTGCCAAGTGGAAGCCCTTATATGAAAATAGCCAGCAAACTCTCACTGGTCGCCGTCTTGTTCGCCAGCTTGACAGGTTGCTCCTATTTCCAATTTCCCGGCGTGCACAAAATCTATGTGCAGCAAGGACACATCATCACCCAGGAGATGATCGACCAACTCGAAACCGGCATGACCAAGCGTCAGGTGCGCTTTGTGCTGGGCACGCCGCTGCTTGAAGATGGTTTCAACCAGGATCGCTGGGATTATCACTACAGCCTGAGTCGCGGCGACGAGAACCTGCGCGAGCGCCATCTGACGGTTTACTTCGAAAATGATCAGATGACCCGCTATGAAGGCAGCGCGGTCCGCCCCGAAGAAAGCAGCGACGAGGACGAGACACCGCTGGTACCGACCAATATCGAGGGCGACCCCCTGCCGACACCGGGTGAAGACGTCAATGATGACACCGAGGCGACGCCACTACCCACCAACACCATGTGATCCTCGGCCACCCCCGCCCGTCAATACCACCGGGGCCTCACCAACGAGGCTCCGTGCGATCAGGATTCCGCCTGTTTCTTCTGCGCCCTTTTGCGACGCACCTCTTTCGGATCTGAAATCAGCGGTCGATAGATCTCGACCCGATCCCCGGGCTGCAACTCGTGCTCCCGTGGCGGCTTGAGCCCCTTGGTTCCGAGCGCCTGACCAAAGATGCCCATCTTGGCGCTGTCCAGATCAATCTCCGGAAACACTTTCACAATACCCGAGCGCTCAGCCGCCTGATACGCCGTGGTACCCGGCTCCACCAACAGCTCTATGATCTTCTGTTGGTCCGGCCGGGCATAGGCCACTTCTACGGTAATCAAATCACCATCCGCCATGTTTGCAGCCCCTTATACACCATAGATCTGTCGGGCACGGCTGCACAGCGCATCCACCTGCTGACTTGCCGCCGACTCGAAAAACTTACCCACCGCCAGGCTCAGCAGGCGGTTCTGCATATCAAACTCCAGCTCCAGGCGCACTCGGCAGCCCTCGCCCACCGGCTCAAAGGTCCACTTGCCCTCCAGGCGGGAAAAGGGCCCATCCACCAGACTCATGGTCATGCTCTCCGGCGCCCTCAGCACGTTATGCGTCACAAAACTCTGACTGATGCCCGCTTTCTGCAGTTCCAGGCGCGCCTCCAGCCAATCATCCCCCCGGCTCAACACCTCGGCGCCGACGCAGTCACTCATGTACTCCGGATAGGCCTCGATATCGTTTACCAGCTCAAACATCTGCGCGGGTGAATAGTTCACCAGCGCACTGCGTTCTACTCGATGGGTCAAGAAAACATCTCCCGTTGATTCGCGGCCATCAGGCCCAGAAGCCGCCGATCAGAATCAGCAATAACGCCGGCGGACAAAGGTATTTGAGGAGCGTCAACCAGAGCTCAAACTGGCGCTCGCTCTCCTGGCGCAGCTCATGGCGCAACAGCTCCCGACGGGCCACCCAGCCGACAAACAGCGCCATGGCCAGACCGCCCAGCGGCAACATCACCCGCTGGGTGACAAAATCCAGAAAACCAAACACGTTCATACCGAACAGTCCGGTGAAGTCGGCCCAGTGATTGAACGACAGAACCGAGCCAATGCCCAGCAGCCAGGCACTGCCGGCAATCAATCCGTTCGCCGTGTACCGCTTGAGCCCAAAGCGTTCCGTGATATAGGCCACACAGGGCTCGAGCAGCGAGATGGTGGAGCTCCAGGCGGCCAGGGTCACCAGCACAAAGAAGGCCGCCCCAAAAATAACCCCACCGGGCATATTGCCAAAGGCCACCGGCAGACTGACAAACATCAGGCCGGGACCGTCGCCGGGTGAAATGCCCGGGGTGGCAAACACGATCGGGAACATCGCCAGCCCCGCCACCAGTGCGACCAACGTATCCAGCACCGCCACCGTCAGAACCATCTTGCCGATGGAGGCCTTGCCGGGCATATAGGAGCCGTAGGCCATGATCGCCCCCATGGCTAGACTCAGGGTAAAAAACGCATGGCCGAGGGCGATCGATGCGCCCTGCCAGGACAGGTCCGACACGTTGAAATCAAACATGAAGTGCAGCCCCTGGGCGAACTCCCCCGCCACGGCGGCGTAGCCCAGCAACAGCAACAACAACAGAAACAACAGCGGCATCAGTACCCGCACCGCGGCTTCCAACCCGCGAGTCACCCCGAAGGCAACCACCAGCACGGTCAAGCCGATAAATACCGTCTGCCAGAGCATCAGGCGCGCCGGATCCGCCCGCAAGGCTGCAAAAGCGGCGCTGGCCGTTTCCCCGTTCCAGCCACTGAAACCACCCTGCACCGCGGTACTCATATAATCCAGCGCCCAGCCGGCCACCACACTGTAGAACGACAGGATCAGAAACGCGGTCAATACTCCGAGCGCCCCAATTAGGCTCCAGTGGGGCGAGACCCGACTCTGTTGCGCCATTTTCCTGACCGAATCCACCGGGTTGGCGCGACCGTGACGCCCGAGCACCACCTCGGCAATCATCACCGGCACGCCGATCAGAGCGATAAACACCAGGTACATGAGCACAAACGCCCCACCGCCATTTTCGCCGGTGATGTAGGGAAACTTCCAGATGTTGCCCAGCCCCACCGCCGAACCGGTGGCGGCCAGGACAAAGGTGCCTTTATGTCCCCAAATCGCGTGTTGTTTGATGCGTTCCACGGCTGGCTCCGGGCTATAGTCGGTTTGCGCCGCTCTGGCGCACGCGGCCGACCCGCTGTTGCGGGCACAAAGGCGGCATTGTAACGGCAATTGTCGGGAATGTGCAGGGTTCGCCCCCGAATCCGGGCAGACAGAGAGGCCTTCAAGCCTTTATAATGCCCGCCGCACATTCACGCCCCGAGCAAGGTTGATCATTTCGATGAGTAAGAAGAAGGGTAAGAAACCCAGCGGCAATACCATTGCCCTGAACAAGAAGGCCAAGTTTGATTTCGCGCTGCAGGATCGCGTGGAGGCGGGCCTGTCGCTGCAGGGTTGGGAGGTGAAGAGCCTGCGCCAGGGTAAGGTGCAGCTGACGGATACCTATGTGCTGTTCAAAAACGGCGAGGCGTGGTTGCTCGGCGCCCACATATCACCGTTGCCCACGGCGTCGACTCACTTTGTGACCGATCCGACCCGCACTCGCAAACTGCTGCTCAAGCGCAAGGAGATTGCGAAGCTGCAGGCGGCGGCGGAGCAGAAGGGCTATACGGTGGTGGCAACGGCGCTGTATTGGAAGAAGCACTTGGTGAAGTGCGAGGTGGCGCTGGGTAAAGGGAAGCAGGAGCACGATAAGCGCGAGACGGAGAAGGAGCGCGATTGGAATCGTCAGAAGCGGGCGATCATGAAGGATGTCAATCGGTAGCTCTTTTCACTATTTTTCTTCTCCAAAGAGCCTGGACCCACCAAGCAGCCTGTCCCCTCCAGACTGTCCGGGCTCGGCATCAGGTAGGCCTTTTCGGAAACGCGATGAATACATCCCTGTAGCTCCCTCGCTTCTTCCCTGAAGCGAGGGTTCCGAAAAGGCCTACCTGACACCGAGCCCTCTGAAGTAACTTGCAGCCACAAAGCGTGAATACACCTCGGAGGGCACGGTATCGGGTGACCTGTTTTCAAACCCTCGCTTCAGGGATGAAGCGAGGGAGCCCCAGGGATGGGTTCATGTGTTTTGAAAACAGGTCACCCGGTAGCGGGCCCGGAGCCTTTTGAGGCACCGGAATGCCATGCCCGAAACAGCCCACCTGATAGCGAGCCCGGAGGTTCTGGAGGGGCTGAACTCTCTGGAAAATTAGAGCACGAACAGTGCCCAAGTAACGGCGGATGCGGCCTTTGGCCTTATCCGCCCTACGGAGAGGTCAGTGGGGAGCTTACGCGGAGAAAGGGTGGCGCAGGACGATGGTTTCGATGCGGTCCGGGCCGGTGGAGATGATGTCTACCGGTGTCTTCAGAATCTCTTCCAGACGACGGATATAAGCGCGGGCGTTTTCCGGCAGCTCATCCAGAGACTTGGCACCAACGGTCGACTCCTGCCAACCCGGCAGCTCCTCATACACCGGCTCAATCGCCTCCCAGCCCTCGGCATCGAACGGAATCCCTACCGGATTCCCCTGGGCATCGCGGTACTCAACACAGATTTTCACCGTGTCCAGACCGTCCAGCACATCCAGCTTGGTCAGACACAGGCCGGTGACGCTGTTGATCCGGTTGACGTGATGCAGAGCCACCGCATCAAACCAGCCACAGCGACGCTTGCGGCCCGTGGTCGCGCCAAACTCGTGCCCTTTCTCACCCAGGTGCTGACCCACACCGCAGTCAAGCTCGGTGGGGAATGGGCCGGAGCCGACACGAGTGGTGTACGCCTTGGTGATGCCCAGCACATAATCGAGGTACATGGGGCCAAAACCGGAGCCAGTCGCGGTGCCGCCAGCGGTGGTGTTGGAGGAGGTCACAAACGGATAGGTACCGTGGTCAATATCCAGCAGAGAACCCTGGGCCCCCTCGAACAGAATGCCTTCGCCGCGCTCGCGGGCGCTGTGCAGCGCCTCGGTCACGTCAGTGATCATCGGGCGCAGCTCTTCAGCCCAGGCGGTGCAGGTGTCCAGCACCTGTTGGTAATCCACTGCATCCACGCCGTAATAACTGGTCAGCATGAAGTTGTGGTAATCCAGCACTTCTTTTAACTTGGTCGCAAAACGGTCCATATGCAACAGATCGCCCAGGCGCAGGCCCCGGCGGGCCACTTTGTCTTCGTAGGCCGGACCAATACCCCGGCCGGTGGTGCCAATCTTTGCGTTGCCACGGGCCGCCTCGCGCGCCTGGTCCAGGGCAATGTGGTAGGGCAGAATCAGCGGGCAGGCCGGCGACAGGCGCAGGCGCTTGCGCACGGGAACGTTCTTGGCTTCCAGCTCGGCAATTTCCTTGAACAGGGCCTCGGGAGACAGCACCACGCCGTTGCCGATCAGGCAGGTGACATCTTCACGCAAAATGCCGGAGGGGATCAGGTGAAGAACGGTCTTCTCACCGTCGATCACCAGTGTATGGCCGGCATTGTGGCCGCCCTGGAAGCGGGCCACCAGCGATACCTGATCGGTCAGCAGGTCGACGATCTTACCCTTGCCTTCGTCACCCCACTGGGTGCCCAAAATCACGACGTTCTTACCCATGTTTGTGCAACTCATTTTGTAACATTGAATGTGCTCCCCGGCCGATCAGGCCAGAGGAATAACCTGGTAGTGTCCGTCCTTCAGGACCAGTTGGCGGTCACAGCCCGCTTCCTCGGGCGGTGTTGGCTCGGCGCCGAAGACCACCCGTTCCCCTTTTGCCCGCAACGCCTGTACGGCCTGCCACTGCTCGGGCGTGGCCTGATCGGTGGCCCAGACTCCCCTGGGGACCTGGCGCTCGATCAACCCCAATTTACTGATCGCGGAAATATCCACCGCAAACCCGGTCGCGGGCCGAGCCCGGCCGAAGACTTCACCAATATGATCGTACCGGCCGCCACTGGCGATCGGGTTGCCATAACCGGGCGCAAAGGCCGCGAACACCAGGCCGGTCAGGTAGTGGTAACCGCGGACTTCGCCGAGGTCGAAGTAAAGTTCCGCCGCCGGGTAGCGCTCAGCCACCACGTTGGCGACCTGCTCCAGTTGATCCACGGCCGCCAGCACGGCGGGCGGGCACTGGGCAAAACAGTTCCGAGCCCGATCCAGCACGGACCGATCGCCGGCCAGCCCCGGCAGCGCAAGGAACACCTCGGCCAGGGGCGAACCATTCAGGTTGTCCGCTACCCAGGCGCGAATTTCGGTGACGGCCTTGCGCTGCAGCAGGTCGAAAAAGATATCTTCCTGTGCCTGGCTCAGATCGGCGGCATCGGCCAGGGCCCGATAAATACCGACATGCCCCAGGTCGATGTGCTGGCGCGGAAGCCCCGCCAGGGTGAGGGATTCGAGCAGCAGCGACACCACTTCGATATCGGCCCGAGTGCCCGGCTCACCAAAGAATTCGACCCCGGCCTGAATGGGGGTACGGGTGGCGAGGGGGTTCTTGGGTTTGGCGTGAACCACATGGCCGGCGTAGCAGAGGCGATTGGCGCCGGGCAGCGTAAAACTGTGGGCATCCATGCGGGCGGTCTGCGGCGTAATATCGGCGCGGATACCCAGGGTGCGGCCCGAGAGCTGATCGGTCACTTTGAAGGTGAGCAGATCCACATCGCGGCCCAGGCCGGTCAGCAAGGAGTCGGTGTACTCCAGCAACGGCGGAATCACCAGGTCGTAACCCCAGGTGCGGTAGAGGTCTACCAGGCGACGGCGCAGTTGCTCAATGGCCTCGGCCTCGGCAGGCAGAATTTCCTCAACACCGTCGGGCAACAGCCAGCGGTCAGCATAGGTCATAACAGACTCGAACAGTTGTTGGATTCAGCGTACGCAATGGTCCCGGCCGGGAGACAACGTCTAACGAAGCCACAGCAGCAGGCCGGCCCCGATAAGCATGCTTACCAGACCCATGGTGCGCAGTCGGCGATCATCTACCCTGGCCAGCGTTGCCACGGCCTGGCGCCAGCGCTGGGGGTACAGAAACGGAAGTATGCCCTCGATCACCAGCATCAGGCAGAAGGCGCGCGCGAGGTCTTCCCACATGGCGGCCACTCCCAAACCGGACACAAAAAACCGGGCGCTTCACGCGCCCGGCGGCAGGATTTTAGCACTTTTTGCGGGCAAATGGTGCCCATTGCCCGGCTATTTTTGGCCTTCGGCATTCTTCAGGTACTGGAAGAACTCGCTCGACGGGTCCACCACCAGAAGGTCATCACTGCCGTTGAAGGCATTCCTGTAGGCATTCAGGCTGCGCACAAAGGCATAGAAATCCGGGTTCTGGTTGAACGCCGCGGCGTAAATGGCCGCCGCCCTGGCATCGCCATCACCACGCAGAAGTTCAGCATCGCGATAGGCGTTGGCCTCGAGCACCGCGCGCTGGCGATCGGCATCCGCCCGAATCACTTCCGCCTGCTCGCGACCGGTGGCACGGTACTCGCGGGCCTCCTTCTCGCGGTCAGCGGCCATCCGGTCAAAAACCGACTCACTGACATCGTCAGGCAGATCGATCCGCTTTACGCGGATATCAATCACTTCAACCCCCAGCAGCTCCATGGCGGTTTCGTTCATCTGAGCGGTCAGATCTTCCATCAGCTTGTCCCGCTCACCCGAGACCACTTCATGCAGGGTGCGCCGACCGACCTCGTTACGCAGACCGTCCGCCACCCGGGAGGCGAGACGGGCATCAGCCACATCTTCCTGACCACCGGTGGCCTTGTAGTAGGCCTCGACGTTCTTGACCCGCCACTTGGCATAGGAGTCGACGATCAAGCGCTTGTTCTCCACCGTGTAAAAACTCTCGGGACGGGCGTCAGCGGTCAATATCCGACCATCGAATTTACGGACCCGATCCGCGAAGGGAAGCTTGATGTGTACGCCGGGCTGTACATCCGCGTTCACCAGAGCACCAAAACGAAGCACAACGGCGCGCTCGTATTCATTCACAATGAACACCGTATTGGCGCCAACCAGAACCAGGACACCCAGTAGGACCAGGGTAAAGATACCTTTATTGGACATCAGCGAATATCCCCCCGAGTGTTGGTTCGCGTGGCGCTGGATGGGCGACGATTGAGCTCGCGGGTCACCTGCTCAGTGACATCCCGCAGCGCGTCGGCCGACATGCCGGTCTGGCCGGCGTTGCCCGACGCCCCATCGCTCTGACGGTTCTGCAGACGGTCCAGCGGCAGATACATCATGTTGTTGCCATCTTCCACATCGACCATGACTTTGCTGGCCTTGGAAAACACTTCCTCAACCGCGTCGATATACAGGCGACGCCGGGTCACCTCGGGGGCCTTGTCGAATTCGGCCATCAGCAGCTCAAAGCGGCGGGACTCACCTTCCGCCTCGGCCACGACGCGAGCCCGGTAGGCCTCCGCCTCCTCGATCATGCGCTGGGCCTGACCGCGGGCCTGAGGGATCACCGAGTTGGCGTACGCCTGGGCTTCGTTCTTGAGGCGCTCTTCGTCCTCTTTGGCCTTGATCACATCATCAAAAGCGTCGCGCACCTCTTCCGGTGGGCGAGCCTCCTGGATGTTCACTTCACGCACGGCGATACCCGCGCCGTAGCTGTCCAGATAATTCTGCAGGCGTTGCTGCACTTCATCCGCAATCAGCTGACGCCCCCCGGAGAGCACCTGATTGATCTCACTTGAACCCACCACATGACGCAGCGCACTGTCAGCGGCTTGGCGTAGGCTGTTTTCCGGGTCGCGGACGTTCAGCACAAACGCCTTCACGTCATTGACGTTGTACTGCACGGTAATCGGCAGCTCGACGATGCTTTCGTCCTGCGTCAACATCAGCCCACGGGAAGGGTACTGCCGCTCCTCAGTTACGTTCTCCACAAAGACAGTCGTGATCAGCGGCGCATTCCAGCGCAGCCCGGCATCCTTGATTTCCTGGAATGCACCGAACTGCAGCACCACCGCGCGCTCTTTGGCATCGACCACATAGAAACCGAGCACGAAGTAAATGGCGGCCGCAACCAGCAGCACAATACCCACCAGAGGTGCGGCACTGCCGGCATTGCCGCCACTACCGGAGCCACCGCCCGATCCGCCGAACAGGCCATTCAGCCGATCGCGAAATTTCTTCCAGGCTTCATCCAAATCCGGCGGGCCGCTGTTATTGCCGCCTCCCCAGGGGTCCTTACCCCCGCCTCCCGGTTCATTCCAGGCCATATTGACTCTCCGTCGATTAACGTCTTTCCCCAGCGACAGGCACTGCGGAATGGGTATTCGGGTACCGTCAAGCAGATCGCTCCGGCAAGAGCGAGATTCTAGCAAAGTCGGGCGCCGCTCTAACAGGCAATTCGGTCGGAATCGTCTCCGTCGGCCCAGTGCAATTCGTCATAGCGCAGGTTTTCAGCGCTCAGCAAACGCATCAGATCACTTTTGGGCAGCCGTATCTCCAGTAACACCGAGCCGTCCTCGCCGTGCTGTTCGTCGGCCACCGCCTGCTGTTGATAGAGCTTGGCCCGCAGGCGCCCCTGCTCGGGCTTGAGCTGCAGCCGCCCGGCAACCATCTCCCGCCCCAGGGCATCGGAGATGGCTTCCATCAGCAACTCGACCCCCTGCCCGGTCTGGGCAGACAGCCACACGGCAATCGGCTTGCCGTGGTCATCACGATCGATACGGGGCTCCATACCGAGCAGATCAATCTTGTTGTAGACACGTAATTCCGGCAGTTCCGCCGCGCCGATTTCCGCCAGCACCTCCTCGACCTGCTCGATATTGTGCAGCCGCTCCTCCGCCGCCGCATCGATCACGTGGAGCAGCAGGCTGGAATTGCTGGCCTCCTCTAGGGTCGCCCGGAAGGCCTGCACCAGCTTGTGCGGCAAATGGCTGATGAAGCCCACCGTATCGGCCAGAATCAGCGCGCCGACATCGGGCACTTCGAGCCGACGCATGGTCGGATCCAGGGTGGCGAACAGTTGGTTCTCCGCGAACACCTTGGCATCGGTAATCTGGTTGAACAGCGTGGATTTGCCGGCGTTGGTGTAGCCCACCAGGGACACCGTGGGAATATCCGCTCGCTGGCGGGAACGGCGCCCCTGATTACGCTGGGTGCGCACCTTGGCCAGCCGCTTCTCGATGGCGGTAATCCGCCCGCGCAGCAGTCGACGGTCGGTTTCGAGCTGGGTTTCACCCGGGCCCCGCAGGCCGATACCGCCCTTCTGGCGCTCCAGGTGGGTCCAGCCGCGCACCAGGCGCGTGGCCATATGACGCAGCTGCGCCAACTCCACCTGCAATTTGCCCTCAAAGGTGCGGGCGCGCTGGGCAAAAATATCCAGAATCAGGCCGGTACGATCCAGAACCCGGCACTCGAGTGCCTGCTCCAGGTTACGCTCCTGACTGGGAGAGAGTGTGTGGTTGAAGATGACCAGTTCCGCACCATTTTCCTTCACCACCGCCTGCAGCTCTTCGAGCTTGCCGGTGCCGACAAAGTATTTGGCATGGGGAGCCGCGCGCTGACCACCCACCAGAGCGATCGGGTCGCCACCGGCAGACAATACCAGCTCTTCAAATTCTCGGGGGTCTTCCGGCGCCTGGCCGTGGGAGAGATCCAGGTGAACCAGCACCGCCAGTTCACCGGAGTCGGGACGATCAAAAAACAAGTAGTTACCTCAGCGGCAGATTACTCGGCCGGTGCTTCCTCGCCTTCGCCTTCCGCCGGATTCAGCAGAGGAACACGCACAGCGCGAGAGGGCACAACCGTGGAAATGGCATGCTTGTAGACCATCTGGCTGACAGTGTTCTTCAGCAGCACAACAAACTGGTCGAACGATTCAACCTGACCCTGCAACTTGATGCCGTTTACCAGGTAAATGGATACCGGTACACGCTCTTTGCGCAGTACGTTCAGGTAAGGGTCTTGTAAACTATGCCCTTTTGACATGGTTATTCTCCTTATCGAGATAGAAATTTATCCGCCTAAGTCCTCCCCACTGGAGCTGGAAAGGGGGCGGCCAGAAAAACATGAAAAACTGACTAGGATTCTCACACCGCTATTATATGGTCGTAGTACCCATAGAATTCAAGGTGTTCTTAACAATTTCTTGCAAGTTGAGATCTGAACCGGACTCGTCCTGCGTGTAAATCCACGAGAGTGAAGGCCAACCCCGCAGCCACGTCACCTGGCGCTTGGCCAGCTGGCGCGTCGCCACCACCCCCCGCTCACAGAGCTCGCTTCGGCTCATGGTCGGCCCCGGCCCTTCCTCAGCGTCCAGGTACTCCCAGACTTGACGGTAGCCTACCGCCCGTATCGCCGGCAGGCTGGGCTGGAGATCGCCGCGGGCACGCAGGGTTTTGACCTCATCGATCAGTCCCTGTTCCAACATCTGCTCAAACCGGGTCTGTATACGCTGATGCAGCACCTTGCGATCACGGGGAGATATGGCCAACTGGGTGACATCAAAGCGCTCGGTAAACGCCGGGCCCGCCTGGGCCTGCTGCTCGCGGCGCAGCTCGGTCATGGTTTTGCCGCTGACCCGGTAGACTTCCAGGGCACGACTGAGGCGCTGGGAGTGGTTGGGGTGAATCTCGGCCGCCATTTCGGGGTCCACCTCGGCCAATTGCGCGTGAATATGGGGCCAGCCGTGCTCGGCGGCCTCACGCTCAATGGCTTCGCGTACCGCCGGATCCGCCTCGGGCATGGGCGCCAGGCCGTCCAGCAGGGCTTTAAAATAGAGCATGGTGCCGCCCACCAGCAGCGGGATACGGCCAGCGGCGTGAATATCGGCGATTTCCCGCTCGGCGTCGGCCCGAAAATCCGCCACCGAGTAGGGATCGGCCGGGTCGCGGATATCAATCAAGCGGTGCGGCGCCCGAGCGAGCTCCTCGGCGGTGGGTTTGGCGGTGCCAATATCCATGCCCCGGTAGACCAGGGTGGAGTCGACACTGATCAGCTCCACCGGCAGGTGCTCGCGCAGGGCCATGGCCAGGGCGGTTTTGCCGGAGGCGGTGGGGCCCATCAGGAAGATGACTTTTTGGCGGTTGGTCATGGTTTATAGCGCCGTGTTTTAGTACTTCGTAGAGAGTCCGGTCCGGATTGGGGTAGACCCTTCCCGGACACGCCGTAAACCCATGACGTGCATGGATGCACTAATGCCGCGATGGCATGGATGCCACAGAGCGGCCCCTGGGGGCTCGCATCGCGGGTCCCCC
>NZ_DGMV01000084.1:17817-17998 GCF_002388575.1 Marinimicrobium sp. UBA4509 | reverse complement strand
AAGGGTCTACCCCAATCCGGACCTCCTAGGTCGCCGCGTGCTTTGGTGGCTGCGTATTTCCAAAACGCGACAAATCTATCCATGGAGCTCCCTCACTTCATCCATGAAGTGAGGGTTTGGGAATGGTTTACCCGATGTCGGGCCCTCAGAAGCAGCATCGTGGTTCGCGTAGGGCGGATAA
>NZ_DGMV01000084.1:16670-17509 GCF_002388575.1 Marinimicrobium sp. UBA4509 | reverse complement strand
AATGCCATACCCCACCCCTGACCGGACAATACTAAATCCACCCAAGCGCTCTACTGCCCACGCATAAAGAGCTTGTCGAGTTCGTCCAGGGACTGCAGCGCCCAAGTGGGGCGGCCGTGGTTGCACTGGCCGCTGCGCTCGGTGGCCTCCATATCCCGCAACAGGGCATTCATCTCCGGAACGGTCAGGCGGCGGTTGGCGCGCACCGAACCGTGACAGGCCATGGTCGAGAGCAGCTCGTTGATCCGCTGCTGAATCCGCTCACTGCTGCCGTACTCGATCAGATCCGAGAGCACATCCCGCACCAACTGCGCCACCGGGGCGCGGTTGAGCAGTGCCGGCACCTGGCGAACCAGAAGCGTCTCCGGGCCGGCGCGCTGTAACTCAAAGCCCAACTGAGTGAAGGTATCGGCGTGCTCCTCGGCACAGTCCGCCTCCTTCTGGCTCACCGCAATGCTCTCCGGCACCAGCAGCGGCTGGGTCTGCAGGCCACCTTGGCCAAACGCGGACTTCATCCGCTCGTACGTGATGCGTTCATGGGCCGCGTGCATATCGACGATGATCAGCCCCTGGGCGTTCTCCGCCAGAATATAAATGCCCTTGAGCTGGGCAATGGCATAACCCAGCGGCGGCACCTCGCCATCCTCAGACTCCGGCATCGGTGTAGGCGCCGACGGAGCCGCTGCCCCACCGTACTGGCCCTGGTAGCCGGCACCGCCATTAAACGGCTGATGCAGGCTGCCGTACTGGCGCATCTGCTCCGCGACCGCGCCCGGGGCGGGCGCACCGGGGGGCTGATACCCGCCGGCCGGGTGACTGGCGGCGGCCAGGCCCATGGG
>NZ_DGMV01000084.1:15579-16586 GCF_002388575.1 Marinimicrobium sp. UBA4509 | reverse complement strand
AGGCTCAGGGCTGGCTCGGGCGCATCGGTCTCCGACTCCAGACGATCCCCCGGGCGGACCTGAGCCAGGGCATGATGCAGGCTGCTGAAAATGAAGTCGTGCACCCGGCGGTTGTCCCGGAAGCGCACTTCGTGCTTGGTCGGGTGGACGTTGACATCCACGGTGGACGGGTCCACTTCCAGGTACAGCACAAACGCCGGGTGGCGTCCGTGATAGAGCACGTCCTGGTAAGCCTGACGGACTGCATGCCCGACCAGCTTGTCACGAATGGCCCGACCGTTGACGTAAAAATGCTGCAGGTCCGCCTGGCTGCGATTGAAGCTCGGCTGCGCCACCCACCCCCACAGGCGCAGTCCGGAGCGCTCGATATCAATGTGCAGCGCCTGCTCCATAAACGCCGGGCCGCACACCTGAGCCACCCGGCGCTCGCGCTCAATCTGGGTGCCGGCTTCACGCCAGCTGTAAACCGCACGGTTATTGTTGCGCAAGGTGAAGGCGACATCGAACCGGGACAGGGCCTGGCGCTTGATGACATCGTCCAGATGGTTGTATTCGGTCTTTTCCGTGCGCAGGAATTTGCGCCGGGCCGGGGTATTGAAAAACAGATCCCGCACTTCCACCGTGGTGCCTTTGGGGTGGGCAGCCGGCGCCAGCTCGGCCTGCATATCCCGCCCTTCGGCGGTGACCTGCCAACCGGCGCTCTCGTCGCTGGTATTACTGGTCAGGGTCAGGCGCGCCACGGAACTGATACTGGCCAGGGCCTCACCGCGGAACCCCAGGGTGGCCACCGCCTCAAGGTCATCCAGCTCGCGAATCTTGCTGGTGGCGTGGCGACTCAGGGCCAGGGGCAGATCGGATTTGTCGATACCACCGCCGTTGTCGCGCACTCGCATCAACTTGACGCCACCGTCCTCAACGTCCACTTCAACGCGGGTCGCGCCCGCGTCCAGACTATTTTCCAGCAGCTCCTTGATCACCGATGACGGGCGCTCCACCACCTCGCCGGC
>NZ_DGMV01000084.1:7774-15454 GCF_002388575.1 Marinimicrobium sp. UBA4509 | reverse complement strand
CCGGCGGCGATCTGGTTGGCGAGGCGCGGGTTGAGCAATTGAATTCTAGACATGCATTCTCAATAGGGTTAAAGGCTGGCGTAGGCCAGCCGCGAGCCTCAGCTCGATGGAATTTTCAGTACCTGTCCGACCTGGATCACGTGACCGTTGAGGCCGTTTTCCCGCCGGATGGCATCCACACTGACGTTGTGCTGGCGGGCAATGGCGCTCAGGGTGTCTCCGCGACTGATGGTGTACTCCCGCGCATCTCCACCGCCCTGACGGCGGCTGGCCAGATAGGTGCCGGCCGGTGGCTGGCGTTCGAAGTAACGGCGTACCCCCTGCCCGATACGGTCCGCCATCTGCTGGCGATACTGGGCCGTGGCCAGTTTGCGCGCCTCACCGGGATTGGAGATAAAACCGGTCTCCACCAGAATGGACGGCACATCGGGCGATTTGAGCACGGCGAAGCCGGCCTGCTCGACCCGGGGTTTGTGCAACCGGGAGATGCCGCCCATAGACTCAAGCACCTCCTTACCTACCGTCAGACTCGAGTTGAGCGTCGCGGTCATGGACAGGTCCACCAGTACACCGGCCAGCACTTCGTCTTTGTCTTCCAGGCTGACACTGCCCACCCCGCCAATCAGGTCGGCCTCGTTTTCGCGTTCGGCCAGAAACCGGGCGGTCTCACTGGTGGCGCCGCTGCGCGACAGGGCGAACACCGAGCTGCCATTGGCCGACGGGTGGGTAAAGGCATCGGCGTGAATCGATACAAACAGGTCCGCCTGCATCTTACGGGCGATATTGCGTCGCTCCCGCAAGGGCACATAATAGTCGCCGGTGCGCACCAGTTTGGCCTCATAGCCGGGAATCCCATTGAGCTCCCGGACCAGCCGCTTGGCGATATCAAACACCACGTTTTTCTCGTACAGTTTGCCGGGGCCAATTGCCCCCGGATCCTCGCCCCCGTGGCCGGCATCCACGGCAATCACCACGTTCCGATCGCCGCTGGTTGTGGCAGGGGTTTTATCCGCGAGCGCTTCCGCCCGACTTTTTCCCTGATCGTGCAGATCGATTACCAGCCGGTCATTGGTGCCGGCGTGGCGCTTGAGCAGGAAACTCTTGGGGCGCACGGATTCTTTCAGGTCGAACACCACCCGCAGAGTGCCATCGCTGCGATGCGCACTGCGTACCCGCCGGATCGGGGTATCGTCCAGCGCGAGATCATCCAGGCTGGCCTTGAGCCGGGTATCGGCAACGTCGACGACCACCCGGCTGGGCGAACTCAGGGAGAACAGCTTGTGGTCCACCGGGCCGCTGAGATCGAACACCAACCGCGTGTGGTCCGGTGCGCGCCACAGACGGACACTATCCACATCCGCAGCGCTGAGCGGAAATGACCCACTACCCATCAGGAGCACCACCAGGGCCCACCGAGTCGCTTGTTGTCTCCAGGCTGTTTTCAAAGCGCTTTTCCCGACACGATTGTAGATTCCATAACGGACGGTCCGTCCCTCACACTATCGATTAATGGGGTCATTGATCACCCCGCTGGCGCTAGGTTCCCGCTCCGGGCATTTCGAGACCCGAAAAGTCGGCCCAGTGCTTCAGCCACTGCTCACCGAGCGATGTTCCACCCTGCAAGCGCGCGCGCCGGCCGCTTCCATCGACCGTCACTGTAACCCGCAGATCCGGTTCCGGCAAAACCCCGGCGCCCCGCTCTGGCCACTCGATGACGCACACGTCCCCGGCCTTAAAATAATCCCGGATCCCCATATATTCCAGCTCTTCGGGATCCCCGAGGCGATAGAGGTCAAAGTGATTCAGCGTCCGCCCGCCCAACTCATAGGGCTCCACCAGGGTATAGGTGGGACTCTTAACCGCACCTGAATGCCCCAGTCCGCGCAGGAGCCCGCGGCACAGCGTGGTTTTGCCCGCGCCTAGATTGCCCTCGAGAAACACCACCAGCCCGTTCGGCCACTCACGCAGCGCCTCTGCCAGGGAGGCACCCAGATCCAGCGTGGCGCTCTCATCGGCCAGGTAAACCGAACGATGGATCGGCTCAGACATGGCCCGGCTCCGCCTGCAACAATTGGCATAGTGCAGGGATCAGATCCGTGGCCAGCAGGCTGCGCTCGCCCCAGTCACCTACCGCCAGATCCGCCGCTTCCGCGTGCAGTCCCGCACCCAATGCTGCCGCCCGATCCACACTCAACCCCTGCGCCAGAAGGCCGCCCAGGATGCCGCTCAGTACATCCCCCATACCGCCGGAGGCCATGCCGGGGTTACCGGCACTGATCACTTCGAGCGGGCCCTCGGGTGTCGCCACCAGCGATCCTGACCCCTTGAGGATGACGGCGCCGCCGAAACGCTTTTGTAAGGCGGCGACGGCCGCAAAGCGATCGCGTTGCACCTCGCTGGTGACGCTCTGCAACAAGCGCGCCGCCTCGCCGGGGTGCGGCGTCAAAACCCAGTTATCCCGAGCCTCGGCCACGGCGGGCCGCTGCGCCGCCAGCAGATTGAGGGCATCGGCATCAAGGACGAGCGGCAGACCGGATTGGAGAGCCTGCTGCAACATCTGTTCTGACCAGGGCGACTGCCCCAGGCCTGGGCCGACCACCAGCACGGTGGGTCGCGCCAACCAGGGTTCCAGTTCCTGCCCCGAAGTCACCCCGCAGACCATGATTTCCGGACAACGGGTCAGCGCCGGTGCCACATGTTCGGGACGAGTCGCCAGACTGACCAGACCGGCACCGGTTCGAGCCGCCGCCTCGGCGGCCATAATGGCCGCGCCGCCATAGCCGGTGTCACCGCCAATAATCATGACGTGGCCGAAATCGCCCTTGTGGGCATCCACAGCGCGGGCCGGCAGGGCAGCCAGCGCCTCGGCCAGCTCAAACCGGTGGCACTCACCGGGCACCTCCGCGTATACGGCCTCGGGTACCCCCAGGCCGGCAAACACCAACTCCCCGCACAGAGCGAGCCCACGCCCCGTCAGCAGGCCTCGTTTGGCGCCGATGAAGGTCACCGTCAGGGCCGCGCGCACCGCCGTTCCCATTTCCGTTCCGGTATCCGCGTTGAGCCCCGAGGGAACATCCACCGCCAGTACCGGCAAAGCGGATTGATTGATCTGCGCAATCGCCTCGGCATAGGTCGGTCGCACCTCACCGCTGATACCCGTGCCCAGCAGCGCATCGACAATAACGCCCTCCTCGGGCCCGCGTTCTGGTAGGGCATTGACGTCTACGCCTTCCTGCAACGCATAATCCCGTGCCTCGGCCGCTTCTCCGGTGAGTTTTTGCGGATCACCCACGGCGATCACCCGAACCGGAATGCGATGCTGGGCGGCCAGGCCGGCGATGACATAGCCGTCCCCGGCATTGTTTCCGCCGCCGCAGTAAACCGTGATGGCGGCGGGACCAGGAAAGCGTTGCAGCAGTTGCTCAAAGGCGGCTCGCCCGGCCCGTTTCATCAACTGAGCACCCGGAATACCACTGGCAATGGCCCGCTTATCCAGGTGCCGGGTTTGTTCAGCGGTGTACAGAGTGCGGGGAAATTCTGGCGCGTCGACCGACGTCAATTTCATAGAATCCTCAATTTGGTCGCGATATCTGGCAGAATTATACGCGAACTCACCGGAATCCCGTAACGATCTATGCCGCACTCCGTGGACTTTCAACAACTCGCCGACGACATCAAACTGTGGGGGCGGGAGCTGGGCTTTCAGCAGGTGGGCATTACCGATACCCACCTGCAGGAGAGTGAGGCGCGACTGAAGCAGTGGCTCGAGCGCGGCCACCACGGCACCATGAACTGGTTTACCGCCCACGGCGACAAACGCTCCCGGCCACCGGAGCTGCACCCCGGCACCATCCGGGTCATTTCGGTGCGGATGGATTACCTCCCGGCCGATACCGATCAGATCAAGATCCTGAAAGACCCCACCAAAGCCTACATTTCCCGCTACGCGCTGGGTCGGGATTACCACAAACTGATTCGCAAACGCCTGGCGACCCTGGCCAAGAAAATCGAGGCCGCCCTTCCCCCGGAACTGATAGAAGGCCAGCAGCGGCCCTTTGTGGACAGCGCCCCGGTGATGGAGAAACCCTTGGCGGACAAAGCCGGGCTGGGTTGGACGGGAAAGCACACCCTGATCCTGAACAGCGAGGCGGGCAGCTGGTTTTTCCTCGGAGAACTATTCACCTACCTGCCACTGCCGGTGGATCGATCCGAGCAACCCAACCAGTGCGGCACCTGCAGCGCCTGCCTGCAGGTGTGCCCCACCGACGCCTTCCCCGAGCCCTACACCCTGGACGCCCGCCGCTGCATTTCGTACCTCACCATTGAACAGAAGGGACCGATTCCCGAGGAATTTCGCGAGCCCATGGGCAACCGGGTGTTCGGCTGTGATGACTGTCAGGCGGTGTGCCCCTGGAACCGCTATGCCCAGCACACCCGGGAACGGGATTTCTCCCCCCGGCACGATCTGGACCGGCAGGACCTGTTGACGCTGTTTCAGTGGACCGAAGCGGAGTTTCTGACCCGCACAGAGGGCTCGGCCATCCGCCGAACAGGCTACGAGGGCTGGCTGCGCAACCTGGCGGTAGGCCTGGGCAATGCGCCCTCCGATCCGGGCATCATCGCGGCGCTAGAAGCCAAGCGGCCCCTGGCCAGCCCGATGGTCCAGGAGCATATTGACTGGGCCCTTCAGCAGCAGGCTCGACCCAACCGCCGCCGCAAGCGGAAAATTCGCCGAAAGCGCGAATCATAGGTAAAAACAGCGTTATAACAGGGATTTAGATTATAACTATTAGCGCTATTGGCCCGATCACCCTGTTAATTTGAGTGATAAACGTGAATAATACGCACCCTTTTTTGAAAACATTGACGATAAAGCGCGTACCGACGTCCGGGCGCCAATAATGACCATCACCCACATCAACCCGAGAGACAGGTAGCAGACTCTATGAAAGAGAAATCCGATATCGGCCTGGTTGGCCTCGCCGTGATGGGCGAGAACCTGATTCTGAACATGGCCAGCAAAGGCTATACCGTGACCGCGTACAACCGCTCCACCGATAAGGTGGAAAAGTTCGTCAATGGGCGCGCCAAAGGCAAAACCATTCGCGGCGCCTCCTCGGTTGAAGAGCTGGTGCAGTCCCTGGCCAAGCCGCGCAAAATCATGTTGATGGTCAAGGCCGGACAGGCGGTAGACGACTTTATCGAGCAGTTGATCCCGCACCTGGACAAGGGCGACATCATCATCGACGGCGGCAACACGCACTACCCCGACACCAACCGTCGCACCGAATACCTGGAAAGCAAAGGCCTGCTGTTTATCGGCACCGGCGTTTCCGGTGGCGAAGAGGGTGCCCTGACCGGCCCGTCCATCATGCCCGGTGGTTCTCCGGCGGCCTGGGAGCACGTCAAGCCCATCTTCCAGGACATCGCCGCCAAAGTGGACGATGGCAGCCCCTGCTGCGACTGGGTTGGCGAAGCCGGCGCCGGCCACTTTGTGAAAATGGTCCACAACGGCATCGAATACGGTGACATGCAGCTGATCTGCGAAGCCTATCAGTTAATGAAAGACCTGGTGGGCATGACCCACGATGAAATGCACGAAGTGTTCGCCGAGTGGAACGAAGGTGAGCTGAACAGCTACCTGGTAGAAATTACCCGCGACATCCTCGCCTATAAAGAAGACGGCGAGCCGCTGGTTGAAAAGATTCTGGACAAAGCCGGCCAGAAAGGCACCGGCAAGTGGACCGGCATCATCGCCCTGGACATGGGTATTCCCCTGACCCTGATCGGTGAAGCGGTCTTTGCCCGTTGCCTGTCCGCCCAGAAAGACGAGCGCGTGGAAGCGTCCAAAGTACTGAATGGTCCGAAAGTGAAGTTCGAGGGCGACAAGAAAGCCTTTGTGGACGACCTGCGTCAGGCACTGCTGGCGGCCAAGATGATTTCCTACGCCCAGGGTTACGCCCTGATGCGCGAAGCGGCGAAGGAATTCGGCTGGCATCTGAACTACGGTGGCATCGCCCTGATGTGGCGCGGTGGCTGCATCATCCGCTCCGGATTCCTGGACAACATCAAGCACGCCTTCGACAAGAATGGCGATCTGAAGAACCTGCTGATGGATGACTACTTCAACGGTAAAATTGATGCCGCTCAGGACGGCTGGCGCCGCGTGGCCGCTACCGCGATCACCAGCGGTATTCCGGCCCCGGCCATTACCGCCGCCCTGAACTACTTCGACGGCTACCGCTGTGAGCGTCTGCCAGCAAACCTGCTTCAGGCCCAGCGGGACTACTTCGGTGCCCACACCTACGAGCGGGTCGACAAGCCCCGGGGTGAGCACTTCCACACCAACTGGACCGGACGTGGTGGGGATACGGCGTCTTCCACCTATAACGTTTAAGTCCCGTTTGGGTTACGGCGGATGCGGCCTTTGGCCTTATCCGCCCTACACGACCCTCTAAGCTATGCGTAGGGCGGGTAAGCGCGAAGCGCGCACCCGCCGTTACCGCACTTCATTCCACCACTCAACTCAACCCTCACTCCATCCGAAAAAACGTCTCCCGGTAATGCTTTAATTCCTCAATCGAGTCCTTGATATCGTCCAGGGCCAGATGTGCCCCACTCTTCTTGACCCCCTCGGCCACCTCCGGCCGCCAGCGCCGGGCCAGCTCCTTCACCGTCGACACATCCAGATTCCGGTAGTGAAAATAACGCTCCAGCCTGGGCATACCGCGCACCAGAAAGCGCCGGTCCTGGCAGATGGAATTACCGCACATGGGCGACTTGCCCGCCGGTACCCATTGCTCCAGAAAGGCGATGGTCTGGGCCTGGGCCTCTTCCAGAGAAATGTTGCTGTCTTTCACCCGCTGGGTCAGGCCGGACTGGCCGTGCTGCCTGGTGTTCCAGTCGTCCATGGCCGCCAGTGCCGAATCCGGCTGGTGAATGGCGTACACCGGCCCCTCGGCCAGTACATTCAGATGGGCATCGGTCACAATGGTCGCAATTTCGATGATCACATCCGAATCCGGGTCCAGCCCGGTCATCTCCAGATCGATCCAGATCAGGTTGTTTTCATTGGGTGTGGCAGCATTTGACATACAATCGGTTCCTAGAGCGTGTTTGACGCGAGACTTTATCCAGACAGATAGGGCACAATGCCCGTAATCGCCACCAAGATTAACCCGCAGGCCCGCCGGGAACAACCGGCCGCCTCATTACCGCGCGGAGAACACACGCCCTGCATGAGTAAACGCAAACTGACCCGTCGCCAGAACTGGCGCATCCAGAAGATCCAGGAAGAACGCCAGGCCCGTGCCCAACGCAAACAGTCGGGCCCCATGGAGGATCTGGATGAAAACGCCCTGGGGGCGGAACAGGAAGGGTTGGTGGTGACTCACTTCGGTACTCTGGTGCTGGTGGAGGCCAACGGCGAGCGCAAACGCTGCCACTTTCGCAGCAACCTGGGCTCTCTGGTGACGGGCGACCAGGTCGTCTGGCGCGACGGTTCACCCTACGGTGTGGTGGAAGCGGTCATGCCGCGACGCTCCGAGCTGTGCCGCCCGGATCCCTACGGTGACCTGAAAACCGTCGCCGCCAATATAGACCGGGCGCTGATCGTGATTGCACCCTACCCCGAGCCCCACTTCAGTCTTGTGGATCGCTACCTGGTGGCCGCCGAAGCCA
>NZ_DGMV01000084.1:6032-7717 GCF_002388575.1 Marinimicrobium sp. UBA4509 | reverse complement strand
CCGAAGCCAGCGATATCACCCCGGCGCTGGTGATCAACAAGTGCGATGCGATTGATGCCCGTATTGTCGACAAGATCAAACGGATGGAATCCCTCTATCGCAGCCTGGGGTATTGGGTCGTGCGAGTCTCCGCCGAGACCGGCGAGGGTATGGACGCGCTGGCCGACTACCTCAAGGACTTCACCAGCGTATTTGTCGGCCAGTCCGGGGTTGGCAAGTCTTCACTGACCAACTACCTGTTGCCGGACGCCGACCTGCGTGTGGGCGAACTCTCCGAGCGTCAGACCGGCAGTCACACCACCACCAATGCCGAGCTGTTCCATTTTCCCGGGGGCGGCCAGTTGATTGATTCCCCGGGGGTGCGGGAGTTCGGGCTCTGGCACATGAGTCGAGATCAGGTACTGGAGAACTTCATCGAGTTTCGTCCTCATCTGGGGCACTGCAAATTCCGCGACTGCGCCCATCAGGGCGAGCCGGGCTGCGCCCTGGAGAAAGCCCTTGAATCCGGCGAGATCAGCCCTCAACGAATGAGTAGTTGTGAACAGATTCTCGACAGTTTGAACTCACCACGCGGCTGAATGCGACAAAGTCCGCATTTTACTATTGAGTCCCGCGTATTCGGCGTTATGCTAACTGAAGACCATGCAGTAACCCGATGCAGTAACCAAAGGAATTTCACTATGGCCGACCTGCCACTGATCATCGAACCCGCTGACCTCGCTCAGCTGCTGAAACAACCGCCGGAAAACCTGCGCATTGTGGATCTGTGCAGCGAACCGAGCTATCAGCACGGTCACGTCGAAGGGGCCCTGCACATTCCACCGCAAATGCTGTTGAGCAATATCCCGCCCGCCCCGGGGCGCATCGCCAGCGTGGAGCAGCTCAATCGGCTGTTTTCCTACCTGGGTCTGACCCCCGATACGCACTTTGTCGTCTACGACGATGAAGGCGGCGGTTGGGCCGGACGCTTTATCTGGACCCTGGACGCCATCGGGCACAAGCATTACTCCTATCTCAATGGAGGGCTGCAGGCCTGGAAGAGCGATGAGCTGCCCCTGAGCCGGGAGATTCCGCAACCGCCCTTTACCGAAGCCCACGTCAGTCTCGACCCGAGCGTTGTGGTGGAAATTCCGGATATCCTCGAGGCGCTGGAAGATCCAAATTTTGTCGTCTGGGATGCCCGGGGACCGTCTGAATACCGGGGCGAAAAAGTGCTCGCCCAAAAGGGGGGGCATATCCCCGGCGCCGTGAATGTGGAGTGGACTCAGTTGATGGACCATCGCAACGGCCTGCGTATCCGCCCCGACGCCGAAGCCTTTCTGGCCGAACAGGGGCTGACCAAAGACAAACGCATTGTCACCCACTGCCAGAGCCATCATCGCTCGGGCTTTACTTATCTGGTCGGCAAGTCGCTCGGCTTTGACATCAAGGGCTATCACGGCTCCTGGTCCGAGTGGGGCAACCATCCCGACACCCCTGTGGAAATCTGATTGAATGTCACGACTGCTCATTGTTGTTGAGTCCGCCCAGGACTGGGCACCCTACTTCCCCAGTGAGCAGGTAATCACCTTTGATGATTACCTGCAGCTGCCGCCGGCGAAAACCAATCGCACCCGGGTCATCAACCTGTGTCGCAAATTCAGCTACCTGAGCAAAGGTTACTACTGCTCGCTGCTGGCGGAAGC
>NZ_DGMV01000084.1:4118-5958 GCF_002388575.1 Marinimicrobium sp. UBA4509 | reverse complement strand
TACTGCTCGCTGCTGGCGGAAGCCCGGGGGCACTCGGTGATTCCGTCGGTGAAAACCCTGAACGATCTGCGCAATCACAGCAGTTTTTCAGTGATTGCCGAGCAGCTCCACAGCCAGGCCGACAAGTTTCTCACCAAGCTGGCCAATCGCGAGACGAGTACCTTCGAGTTCTGGGTGTTCTTCGGAGAAAGCAGCGTGCCGGAACTGAAAAAGCTTGCCCGGGAACTGTTTGAGCAACAGCCCTGCCCGATTCTCAAGGTCGAACTGAACTGGCGCGGCGGTTGGCGCATCAACAGCCTCAAGGTGGCGCCGGTGCATACCCTGACCGAGCCGGAGCAGGAAGCCTTTGCCAACGCCCTGGATCGTTTCAGTGCGCAACTGTGGCGCAAACCCAAAGCCCAGAAGGTCAGCCGTTACGAAATGGCCATTCTGGTCAACCCGGATGAGAAGCTGCCTCCCAGCGACGACAAAGCGCTGAAGAAATTTGTGAAAGCGGGTAACCGGCTGGGCATCAATGTCGACTTCATCGGCCGCAAGGACATCCGCAAGCTACCCGAATACGACATGCTGTTTATTCGGGAAACCACCAATATTGACCACCACACCTTTCAGTTCGCCTGCCGGGCCGAGGCCGAGGGGCTCGCGGTGATTGACGATCCGCAGTCCATCATCCGTTGTACCAACAAGGTGTACCTGGCCGATCTGTTCAACGCCCGCAAGGTGGATACCCCCACCACCCGGCTGATTTCCACCCGCTCCAAAGCCGCGCTCGATAAAGTCGCCGCCGAGCTGGGCTTCCCCATGATCGTCAAAATCCCGGACGGGTCATTCTCCCGGGGCATGGTCAAGGTGGAAGACCGGGAAGGATTGGACCGGGCCGTTACCGAGCTGTTGAAACAGTCCGCCCTGCTGCTCGCCCAGGAGTTCATGTACACCGATTATGACTGGCGCGTTGGCGTTCTGAACGGCAAGCCGCTGTACGCCTGTAAATACTACATGGCCGGCGGTCACTGGCAGATTTACGATCACAACAACACCGTAGATCCCTCCGGGGGCTATCAGACCATGCCGACCTATGAGGTGCCGCGCAAAGTCATCGACACCGCGATCAAGGCGGCGGGACTGATCGGCAAGGGACTCTACGGCGTGGATCTGAAGCAGAGCGGCAAGCGGGTGGTGGTGATTGAGGTGAACGACAACCCGAGTATCGATGCCGGGGTGGAGGATGAATTTATCGGCGATGAACTCTACAACCTGATCATGCAGGAGTTCATCAATCGGGTGCAGACCATCCGCCGCTTGCGCGAGGCGCTGTAAGCGCCCCTGGTCAACGTTAAGGCAGCATGAGGGTCAGGGTCTCGTCGGCGATCAGTTGGCCGTCAATGGCCAGGGTAATGCGCCAGGGACCCTGCTTGTTCTCTACCGGCTTCCAGATGGTATCGCCGATAAAGAAATCCCAGTCGTTCTGTTTGATATACACCTCACCGTCGAAGGGTGGCAGGGGGTTGCCGTCTTCATCGGGAATATTCGGGTGGTAGATGCAATACTGCAGCTTGCGGTTTTTGGCTTTTTTGATATTGACGATGTAGCCGAATTCGATATCCAGCTCGCAGGGGATGTCCCGCGTCATTTTGATCAGCTGCGGCAGCTCCTTGGAGTTGGGATCCAGCGGGGTATAGACGCCCCAACTGCGCAGTTTGACTTCCGGTTTTTTCTTGGCCATGGCACCCGAGTAATGGTTGGTTCAAAACCCGAATTGTACCATGGGTGGTTTCAGGGTTTTCGGTTCGTTATTGGGCCTCTGTATCATCACGCCCGGTCAGGTGAGGGGAAGCCCTTC
>NZ_DGMV01000084.1:2763-3957 GCF_002388575.1 Marinimicrobium sp. UBA4509 | reverse complement strand
GGGTCCCCCGCTCCACGGTCTTGGAAGGGCTTCCCCTCACCTGACCTCATCAGGAGAACGACCTTGGGCAAAGGTACCGTAGGGAGGAGTAAGACAACGGCGGATGCGCTGCGCTTATCCGCCCTACGCAACCTGCACTGCTATCCGTAGGGCGGATAAGGTCGAAGACCGCATCCGCCGTTACCCAAGTTGTCGCAGCCAATAGGTGCTAGCTCCCGAAACGATACGCTGCTGCCGCGGAGGCTGGGTATACCCAGGCGGAGCACTCCGGTACGAAGCGCTTGCCCAAAACACCCTCCGACCATTCAGCTCTGCCTTTTAGGAGAGAACCAACAACCGATCCCCCGCATTGACTGATTGACCTTCGGCGCGGGAGAGAGAATCCACAACCCCCGCCTCCGGCGCTACCACCTCAATCTCCATTTTCATCGACTCGAGAATGCACACCACATCTCCGGCCTTCACCTTATCGCCGGGTTTGACCATGAACTGCCAGATATTCCCGGCCACATGACTTTCCACCGCCGTGGCGCCCTCGGGCAACGCGTCCACCTGTTCTTCGGCCGCCTCCTGACCACTGGTGTCGAAATTCATCTGACCGTTATCGATCCAGCGCTGAAGCTCCTCGTTGAACGCACCATTGCGCTTCTTGACGAAGGCATCAATCTCCGACTGGTGCTGCTCGATGAATGCCTCGTAGTCGCTCAGCTTGAAAGTGGTTTCTTCAATGCGCAGCGGGTATTGGCCCTTCGGGAAGTCCCTGCGAATCTGTTGCAGCTCTTCATGGCTGACTTCATAGAAGCGAATCTGGTCGAAGAAGCGCAGCAGCCAGGGGTTGGTGAACTCCCGGGTTTTTCGGTAGCGGTTCCACATCTGCAGCGTGCGGCCGACGAACTGATAACCGCCCGGCCCTTCCATGCCGTAAACGCACAGGTAGGATCCGCCGATGCCCACCGAGTTTTCTGCGGTCCAGGTGCGCGCGGGGTTGTACTTGGTGGTCACCAAACGGTGCCGTGGGTCCAGGGGTGTGGCCACGGGCGCGCCCAAATAGACATCACCCAGCCCCATGACCACATAGCTGGCCTCGAACAGAATCTTCTTCACTTCATCGATGGAGTCCAGACCGTTGATGCGCCGGATAAACTCAATGTTGTCCGGGCACCAGGGGGCGTCCTTGCGCACCGACTGCATGTA
>NZ_DGMV01000084.1:2278-2640 GCF_002388575.1 Marinimicrobium sp. UBA4509 | reverse complement strand
TCCTTGCGCACCGACTGCATGTACTTTTCCGCTGCCTGACGACAGGCCGGGTCATCCCAGCTCAGGGGCAGATGAACAATGCGCGAGGGCACTTCCAGCTCGTCGATGTTCTGTAACTTGTGTTCGGCTTTTTCCAGCAGGTCGAGCAGCCGGTCTGTCGACAACTGCTGGCTTTCATAGTGGATCTGCAAAGAGCGGATGCCCGGAGTCATTTCCATAATGCCGTCAACGCCCTGCTCCTGCAGAAAGAGCATCAATGCGTGCGCCCGGAAGCGCAGACGGATATCCAGCTGCAGAGGCCCGTATTCCACCAGCAGATATTTGTCGCCGGACGGTCGATAGACCACCGGCACGCCGGTCTC
>NZ_DGMV01000084.1:1778-2107 GCF_002388575.1 Marinimicrobium sp. UBA4509 | reverse complement strand
CACGCCGGTCTCGTCACCGGAGAGGGTTTTGAGCACCGGAGTCCGGGCAATCAGCTCGCCGATGGCCAAAGGCTGCGCCGGTTCACTCTCGGTCGAGTCCAGTTGCGCCAGTTGGGTCTGTTGTTCCCGCTCCAGGCGATTGGCATCGGCCAGACTCACCGGGACGAACTGCAATTTGTCTCCCGCTTTCAGCTGACCGAGTTTCCACAGGTCGGCCGCGATCACGGTCACCGGGCAGACAAAGCCACCCAGGGACGGACCATCGGGGCCCAGGATCACCGGCATGTCCCCGGTAAAATCCACCGTGCCGATGGCGTAGGCGTTGTCGT
>NZ_DGMV01000084.1:283-1698 GCF_002388575.1 Marinimicrobium sp. UBA4509 | reverse complement strand
CCGATGGCGTAGGCGTTGTCGTGAATATTGGACGGGTGGAGCCCGGCTTCACCGCCGTCGGAGCGGGCCCACTCGGGTTTGGGACCGATCAGGCGGATGCCCGTGCGACTGGAGTTGTAATGCACTTCCCAGCGATGCTGGAAAAAGGTGCGCATATCCTGTTCGGTAAAGAAATCCGGGGCGCCGTGAGGCCCGTAGATGACCCGCAACTGCCAGTTGCCGTCAATATCCGGGCGCAGGGCCTCCGGTGCCCTGGAGCTCTGCTCCGACAGTGGTTGTTCCACCAGATGCAATACATCACCGGTGCGCAACGCCCGTCCGGCAAATCCGCCAAACTGCCCGAGGGTAAAGGTGGACTTCGACCCCAGGTAATCCGCACACTGAATGCCTCCGGCCACCATCAGATAAGCGCGCGCGCCGCTGGCTACGACTTTTCCGATGGTCAATACCTGCCCCGGCTCGGCGCGCACCACCTGGCAAAACAGAACCGGTTGATCGTCCAGGGTCGCGTGCAAGGCCGCACCTGCGAGAACAAAATCCGTGGCGGTATTGAACTTCAGAGTCGGGCCGTTGAGGGTAATCTCCAGGCCGGCGGTGCCTTCGGGGTTACCCAGCAGACGGTTACCCAGGCGCAGTGAATAATTGTCGAAAGGACCCGAGGGCGGCACCCCGATATCCCAGTAGCCGACCCGTCCTGGAAAATCCTGCACAGTGGTCATGGTGCCCGGTGCCAGTACGTCCATCGTGTGCGGCTGATACGCCAGATCATTCAGAAACCGGGTGTGCACTTCACCGGCGTGGAACTCGGGCGTCGCGATAATACGGCGCACGTAATCGCCATTGGTTTCGATGCCCTCCAGGGTGGTTTGGGCCAATACCTGGTCCAGCGCATCGATGGCCCGGGCGCGATCGTCCTGCCAGACGATCACCTTGGCGAGCATGGGGTCGAAGTACGGCGAAACCGTCAGGCCGGCTTCCACCCAGGTATCGATCCGCAGCGCCTGGCCATCCGCCGGGGGAAAGTCCACGGCGCTCAGCAAGCCCGCGCTGGGCTGGAAATTTTTGTTGGCGTCTTCGGCGTAGAGGCGCGCCTGCAGCGCATGCCCCCGGGGCTTCAGCGAGGCTCCCAGTGGCTTGATATCCCCCAGCTCTCCGGCGGCCTGGCGCAGCATCCAGGCCACCAGGTCCACGTCATAGACCTGCTCGGTCACGCCGTGCTCTACCTGCAGGCGAGTGTTCACTTCCAGAAAGTAGAAGGTGTTTTCACCGGCGTCGTAAATGAACTCCACGGTGCCCGCGTTGCGGTAGTGCACGGCTTCGGCCAGGCGCACGGCGGTGTCGTGCAGCTGTTTGCGCACGGTGTCGGGAATGTTCGGCGCGGGGCACTCTTCGACCACTTTCTGGTTGCGGCGCTG
>NZ_DGMV01000084.1:0-155 GCF_002388575.1 Marinimicrobium sp. UBA4509 | reverse complement strand
ACCACTTTCTGGTTGCGGCGCTGGGAAGAGCAGTCTCGTTCGCCCAGGGCGACGGCGTTACCTTGACCGTCGCCAAATACCTGCACTTCGATATGGCGGGCGGTTTCAATGTATTTTTCGACAAACAGACCATCGTTGGAGAAGTTGTTGGCGCT
>NZ_DGMV01000039.1:9295-9448 GCF_002388575.1 Marinimicrobium sp. UBA4509 | reverse complement strand
ACCGATCCACCCTACGGGTGCTGTCGGACTTGCCATAGAGTGTTGTCATCCAGGTTGGCGGCATCTCTCAATTGCAGCTCGCCAGTCTGCGGGTCCACGGCCAGGTACTGATCATCGCGCCAGCGGTTGCGCCAGCGAACTGAGTCGCCCTCG
>NZ_DGMV01000039.1:0-9153 GCF_002388575.1 Marinimicrobium sp. UBA4509 | reverse complement strand
GCTCGGGAAACCACTGGGCGCTCAGCCAACCCGGTTCAATGGTCCCGACCATCGGCTGTACCTGTTCGGCGTGGAGGTATTGATCCGTCCCCGCCAAGCGAATCCGGTAGTAGCTCGGGCCCTCGGGCTCCAATTGCCAGGACGCGGCCAAAGGATCTTGCGTACCGTCCTCGCCCAAGGGTTGATCAATGCCGACATTGCGCAGAATCAACGCTTCACCCACGGGTGCGAAAAAGCCCGTGCACTCGTCCATCTGCGCGATCCAGTCTTCAATCAACCCGATCCCATGGTCATCCAGCACATGACTGCCCAGAGGCGGCATACGGTTGCCATCATTGGACGCCATGCGCCGCCACAATAGCGAGCGCTCCGGCTCGCCCGGCGCCAGCAGGCGGGCGTCCTCAATGCCCAGATCGCTCTGCATTGGCCCCACATTACACAGGTTCATGGCCTCGGGCAGCGTATCGAAGCGCAGATCCATACTGGCCTGACTGGTCCCCCCGGGGCGGTGGCAGTTGGCGCAGTTGCTGTGCAAGTAGGCGCGGACGCGCAAATCGAGTGGGTGCGACTCATCCCGGCTGTTCACCAGGGGGTTTGCCCTCTGCTGTCGAGTCAACGGCTCGGTCAACACCCCGATGGCCGCCAGGGTATCCAGTTGATTGGCCGTGGTGCCGGCGTAGTCGAAGTCGGTATTGAGCTGACGAACTTCCAGCCCGAGACTGTCTCCCGCCGCGCTGGTGTGACACTGGGAACACTCGGCGCTGCTCGGGTAGTGCCATAACTGGTCCTGGATCTCGACGTCCTCCGCCTCGATTACCCGGCGCGCATCGGTGCCCGTGCTGGTCCAGCGGTAACTGTGCCCGACCCACCCGGTCGCGGGCTGGTTGAGCATCAGCCTCGTTTCGATCAGCTCGTCGTGCCGATAGAACTGCTTGACCAATACCGACCCCACCGGCAGATCAAAATCACCCGTCTCATCCACGTCGATGGTGGCATCGTCAGGCAGCGCGAGATAGCGGGCTTTATCCGCCCCATCGGACCAGAAGGGCTCGCGGACGTCATAAGGGATCAGCCCGTCGCCCGGCTCAGCCGGGTTATCGGGATTCATACAGCCGGTTTCCGACAGCCACTCGGGAATCGGCTCCTGCCGGGAGTCCTGCGCCTCGGCCACCAACCGGGACACCTGGCCGCCCTCGTAGTCCACCAGTAGCAACTCGCCATCGAGTTCCTCCCCAAAGGACACCACCGAGCCGCCGGTATCGAGCAGTTGGCGGCGTTCAAGATCCCCCTCGGGGGTAGTGAACAGGCCCCAGAGCAGACCCGAGGCAAAATCGCTGAACAGATAGACCCCGTATAAGTTGTCGAGCTGCTCACCGCGATAGACATAACCTCCGGTTACCGACCGGCCATCCCCCCGCTGGTAGGAAAACACCGGCGCCTCAAAGCCACTGGTATCGGAACAGGACTGCATGACGTCGGCGCCTTCCAGGCAGGGCCAACCATAATTGGCCCCGTTGACAATCCGGTTGATCTCTTCGGTCCGGCCCTGGCCGACATCACCGGCCCAGAGTTCGCCGGTCTCCCGGTCAAAACTCCACTGCCAGGGGTTGCGCAGGCCATAGGCAAACACTTCGGGCAGACCGCCCTCTACCTGATTGCCCGGTGCCGGTGCCCCCTCGTCGGTGAGCCGCAACAGAGTACCAAAGGGGTTGGTGGGATCCTGGGCATTGCGGTTGGGATCGCCACCCGGCCCACCGTCACCAAAGCTGACGTAAAGATAGTTGTCCGGGCCAAACGCCAGACGACCGTTGTTATGAATTTCGGTGGTCTGCTGGACATGGTAAATATCGGTACGCTCCAACTCGCCAGGCCCGGATTGCACCAGACTCATCCCTTCATCGTCAGAGCGAAACCGGGCGACATAGGATTCGGGCGCAACTTCGAATGCCTCTCCACCCTCGGTCAAAGACACATAGACAAAGCCGTTCTGCTCGAAATCCGGGTGGAACGCCATACTGAACAGACCGCACTCAAAACAGTGAGTGGGCTCAAACTGCACATCGGTGTAGTCCCTCAGGTCCACAAACAGCGCCGGCGTGGGGTTTGCCTCGGACAGGTCCAGGCGCCAGATGGTACCCCGCTGCTCCAGTACATAAAGTACCTGCTCAAGACTCGGGTGGCTGACCGCCCCGACCGGCGCGGTGAAGGTACCTTCAGGCACCAGCGGCTTGAGCGCCACCGTCGAATCCTGAGTGAAACGGGTAGCCAGACAGGTCTGATTCTCCGGCCGCTCGCTCAGGCCAGGCGGTCCCGAGGGCGCTCGGGCGTCGTCATCGCTCTGTCCGCCACCACAGGCGGCCAGCAGCAGTGCCAGCGCGACACTCACCCCAGTGTGAAGGCGACGGTGAAGCGGTACCATGAATGCACTCCGGACGGTTATTATTGGCTTATTCATCGTTTAATAGACCACCAGCGTACTACGTCGGACAGTTTATTCACAGATTCAAGAGGATTTTATGACTACTGACGCTCCCGTTGCCCTACTGACCGGCGCGGCCCGTCGCATCGGCGCGGTCACCGCAAAAACCCTGCACGCCTCCGGCTACCGGGTCGTCATCCACTACCGCGGCTCGCAGCAGGACGCCGAGGCACTCAGCCATGAGCTCAACGCGCTTCGTCCCGACAGCGCCGTGGCGCTGCAAGCGGATTTGAGTCAACTGAAAGACGTTCAACAACTGGCCGAGAACGCCTTGAAACAGTGGGGCCGCATGGACGCACTGATCAATAACGCGTCCAGCTTTTACCCGACTCCGGTGGAAGAGGCGAGTGAAGAACAGTGGAACGACCTGATGAGCAGCAACCTTAAAGCCCCCTTCTTTCTTGCCCAGGCTTTGGCGGACGCGCTGAAAGAAACAGAGGGTGCCATTATCACCATGGCCGACATCCATGCCGAGCGCCCACTGAAAAACCACCCCATTTATTGTGCCGCTAAAGCGGGCAACGTCATGCTGACCAAATCGCTGGCGCGGGAATTGGCGCCCAAGGTGCGCGTCAACGGCATCGCCCCCGGCGCCATTTTATGGCCGGAACAGGAGGCGGAGCTGGACGATGACGGCAAAGCGACCATCCTCGATCGGGTCCCGTTGAACCGACCCGGAGACCCTCAGGATATTGCTGACACCATTCTTTTTCTTTTAACCAAAGCGCCCTATATAACCGGACAGATTATCGCCGTGGACGGTGGTCGTTCGGTGAGTTAAAACAAGCGGTTTAACTCACTTTTGTTGCGCTGGATCAATTGAAAATCGACAAAAAAGGACCAATATAAGTAACGCAAACAGAGACAAGCTCTGGATGTTCAAAGGAGGTGTTCTTATGAACCTGATACCACGTAGTTCAGTATTTGATATTGACAGCCTGTTCGACAATTTCTGGGCACCGCTATCAAGAAGCTCTGCTTCGATGAACGCGGATGCGTTTTCGCCCAGAGTGGATATCACCGAGAAAAAGGATCATTACGAATTGACCGCCGAGTTACCCGGCGTGGACAAGAAAGATATTGACGTGACCCTGGACAACGGCATGCTGACCATCAGCGCCGAGTCCCGGTTTGAAAACAAGGAAGAAAAGGATGGACGCGTCATTCGTCAGGAGAGACGCTATGGCAAGTACACTCGAAGCTTCAACCTGGGAACGGACGTCAAGGAAAAGGATATCAAGGCGGAGTTCAACAACGGAGTGTTGAAATTGAACGTGCCCAAAGTGGAGCAGAAGACGCCGGTCAGTCATCGCATTGAAATTCACTGATGACCGAATGCTGACCCACTTGAAAGCCGGGCCTAATCGTCCGGCTTTTTCTGTTCTGCCCCGGACGCCCCGCGCAACAGCGAAATGAGTGTCGCACAGGTGAGAAACGCCAGAGCCAACAGCATCGCCTGACTGAAGGTGCGCAGCAGCGGCTCGGACAGGGTTTCGTTCAGCGGCTGGTTACCCAGGTTCCAGTAAACGAACAGATTCACCAGACTCATACCCACCAGGTTACCCACCACACGGGCGAGATTGAGCGTTGCCGCCGCGACGCCCACTTCACTGGAATGCGCCGACTGCATCACCACATGGTTATTCGGACTGGAGAAACAGCCGAAGCCCAGCCCCACCAGAAACAGCGCCAGGACAATAAAGCCCGGTGCCGTGGCGACGCCCAGCGTACTCAGCAACCCGTAACCACAGAGGGTACAGAAACAGCCCGCACTGGCCAGCCAGCGGGCCGGCAGATAGTCCGACAGGCGCCCCGCCAACGGCGCCACACAGGCCATGGTGAGCGCCTGCACCAGCAGGACATGACCGGCATCCGCCGCGCTGTAACCCCGCACATATTGCAGGTACAGGCTGAGCAGAAACCCGAGCGGATAACTGCTGGCGTACATGAACAGCGCCGTCATCAGGGAGAAGGAGAACAAGCGGGACTCGCGGAACATCTGTACGCGAATCAGCGGCTGCTCCCGGCGAGCCTGGCGGCGAATGAACACCACCAGTAAAACGAAAGAAAAGGCCAGTACCGCGCTCTGCCACAACCCGGGCAGCCCGGTCAGGCCGATCACCAGGGCAATGGCCCAGAGCGCAAAAGTCAGGGCCCCGCCCCAATCAAACCGGTTTTCGCGCTCGCCGAACCAGTCTCCGGACACCCGCCAGGCAATCAGTGACACCACCAACACCACAATCGGCAAGGGCAGCAGGAAGACAAACCGCCAGCCGAAGGCATCGGTCACCCAACCGCCCAAGGCCGGCGCCAGGGTCAGGCCGAAGTACACACAGGCGGCATTGAGCCCCAGGGGTAACCCGCGCTTTTCCGGCGGAAAGACCGAAATCAGCAGGGCCATGCTGGTGGCGAACATCATCGCCGCCCCCATCCCCTGAAAGAAGCGCAGCACCAGTACCATTTCAATGGAGTTGACGAAGAATGCCAGAGCACTGGCGCTACTGTTGAGCGCAATGCCCCAGAGAAAGACCCGTTTGCGGCCCACCTGGTCGGCCAGCTTGCCCGCCGGAAGCATGAAGATGATGTTGGCGATCAGGACAATGGTGGGCACCCAACTGACCAGCACCGCACTGGCGTTCAACTCCCTGGCCATAGTGGGCAGGGCGACATTCACCGAAGCCATTCCCAGAGGCGCGACAAAGGCCCCCAGGCACACAGCGATTAACACCCACCAGGGCGACACTGGCGCGGCGCGTTGCGGCTCGTTCACAGGCAACTCCACATAGAGGGCACGCCCTGCCCCGTGTCACAGGGGGCGGGCAGGGATCAAAATCAGGTCAGGACGCAGCGCGCGATACCGTCCGCCCCTGCCAGGTGAAATCCACCGGCCAGAGGTTCTGGCGCTGCTTATCGTAATCGGCCCACAGCCGGGCGTAGGTCTCCCCCTTGCTCGGGTGTAGATGGTTCGGGGCGATTTCCGCCATGGGCCAGAGCACAAAGGCATTCTTGGTCAGCTCGTCCCGGGGCAATTGAACCCCGGCCTCCTCCCCCACGAAGTCACCGTAGGTGAGAATGTCGATATCCAGCGTTCGGGAACTGAATTTGGGGCCGGAACGACAGCGACCGTTGTCGTCTTCGATCTTTTTCAGCCGATCGGACAGCTCGGCGATGGGCTGATCGGTTCCCACCCCAACCACCAGATTGAGGAAGTTACTGCCATCAAAGCCCACCGCTTCGCTTTCGAATACGGACGAAATGGTCAATTCGCCGAAACACTCCGCCAGCGCATCCAGCGCGGCGGAGATGTGTCGATAGCGATCAATATTACTGCCCAGACTGAGGTACACCTCGGTCATGCCGGTTTTTCCCCTCGCTCGATAATCAGGCCCACATCCCGGGCACCGCGCAGGGCGCCGGGTTTGCTGAGTCGCAGGCGGACCCAGGGCACGTTGAACTCTTCCCGCACAATGGTGGCCACCTCTTCGGCCAGCGCCTCGACCAGCTGTGCATCCCGGTTTTCCAGGTGGGCGATCAGGCGCTTGGAAACCGCCTTGTAATTCAGAGCATACTGGATGTCGTCGGTTTGCGCCGCCCGGCGGATGTCCGCCGCCATTTCCAGGTCCAGACTGATGGTCTGGCGCACCTGACGCTCCCAATCATAGATACCGATGATGGTATCCACCTGCAGATCTCTGATGTAAACAATGTCCATTCCACTTCCTCGTTAAGCGCTCAGCGGCGGCAGGCTGTCCAGTGGCCAGCGGGCGCGCACGTTCACCGCCAGCGGCTCGGTCTGCCCGGCCAGCAGGCGCTGGCAGCCGGCGTAGGCAATCATGGCCCCGTTGTCGGTGCAGAACTCGTTGCGGGCATAGAACACCCGGGCGCCGATCTTCGCCAGCGCGGCCTCGAGCTCCTCGCGCAGACGCGTGTTGGCCGAGACCCCACCGGCGATCACCAGCGTTTTCTGGCCGGTCTGCTCCAGAGCGCGCCGACACTTGATCACCAGGGTACCGACCACCGCCTCCTGAAAGGCATGAGCAATATCGGCACAGGTCTTCTCGTCCGGCAACCCGTCGGCCTGGGCATGCTCCGCCACCGTGTTGAGCGTATAGGTTTTCAGTCCACTGAAACTGAAGTCCAGGCCCGGTCTGTCGACCATGGGCCGGGGAAAGGTAAACCGCCCTGCCCGGCCCCGCTCGGCCAGTTTGGCGATATGGGGCCCACCCGGGTAGTCCAGATCCAGCATTTTGGCGGCCTTGTCGAATGCCTCCCCGGCGGCGTCGTCGAGCGACTCCCCCAGCAGGCGGTATTCGCCAATGCCACGGACTTGTACGAGCTGAGTGTGCCCTCCGGACACCAGCAGGGCGATAAAAGGAAACTCGGGCGGGTTATCTTCCAGCATCGGGGCCAACAGGTGGCCCTCCATATGATGAATACCCAGTGCGGGAATCCCCCACCCATAGGCCAGCGAACGCCCCACCGAGGCGCCCACCATCAGCGCGCCAATCAGCCCCGGGCCCGCGGTATAGGCCACCGCATCGATCTGCTCGGGCGAGGTGTCGGCTTCGGCCATCACCTGCCGCACCAGCGGCAGCAGTTTGCGCACATGATCCCGGGAGGCCAGCTCGGGCACCACGCCACCGTATTCCGCGTGCACCGCAATCTGACTGAACAGGGCGTGGCTGAGCAGGCCCCGCTCGCTGTCATACAGCGCCAGGCCGGTTTCGTCACAGGAGGTTTCAATACCCAAAACGCGCATAGAGAGCCTTCTAACTCGTACAGTGGGGCCAATCGAGGACCAACGGGAAAAACGAGCGCGTATCATATAGACCTGAAGCGGTAAGAACCAGTTGCAGTGCTGTCCATAACTGGTTAGAATCCACGCCCCTCGGATCCCGAAGCCACTTTTTGATCGCTTTCGGGGTGAATTAATTGAGTAAAGGTAACAGCATGCCTTCAGTAAAGATCAAAGACAACGAGCCGTTTGACGTTGCACTGCGTCGCTTCAAGCGCTCCTGTGAAAAGGCCGGCATTCTGGCCGAAGTTCGCAGCCGCGAAGCCTACGAGAAGCCCACAGCTGTCCGTAAGCGCAAGGCCGCTGCCGCTGTTAAGCGTCACGCCAAAAAAGTTCAGCGCGAAAACCGCAAGTTCCAGCGCCTGTACTAAGGCCGGAACCCGGCCTGGGCGCTTCGCGCCGGGCCCGCGCTGAATGGCACAAGCCAAGCGCTGAAGACAAGACAAACAGGAATACGCTGATGCCCCGTTCAGAATTGCAAACGCGCATCAACGACGCCCTGAAAACCGCCATGCGGGCCAGAGAAAAGGCCCGCGTGGCGGTTTTGCGTCTGGTGACCGCGGAATTCAAACGCATCGAGGTCGATGAGCGCATCGAACTCGACGACGCCCGTGTGCTGGCCATTCTGGACAAGATGGTCAAGCAGCGCCGGGACTCCGAACAGCAATACCGGGATGCCGGTCGCGCCGAACTGGCCGATCAGGAGCGCCTGGAAATTGATGTGATTCAGGAGTTTCTGCCCCAGCCTCTGTCCGATGCCGAGCTGGATCAGCTGGTGGCCGACGCCATCGCCCAGTCCGGCGCCGAGGGCATGAAGGATATGGGCAAGGTCATGGGCATCCTCAAGCCCCAGGTGCAGGGGCGGGCCGATATGGCGGATGTGAGTAAGCGGTTGAAGGCGCGGTTGGGTTAAGCGTCACGTTTTGTCACAACGGATGGCACAGTAGGTCGCGTAGGGCGGATAAGCGCAAAGCGCGCATCCGCCGTTACCAAGCGCACCCCCCGTCACCCAACCCAAAATCCCGCTCCCCCACCTCAATTCCCCGCTACAATAAGGCGCTATGGCCGGACTGATTCCACAAAGCTTTATTGACGAGCTCCTCGACCGGGTTGACCTGGTGGAGATCGTGGACCATCGCGTCAAACTCAAGAAAACCGGCAAGAACTTCAGCGCCTGCTGCCCCTTCCACGACGAAAAAACCCCCTCGTTCACGGTCAGCCAGGACAAGCAGTTCTACTACTGCTTCGGCTGCGGCGCCAGCGGCAACGCCGTGGGATTTCTCATGGACTACGAGCGGCTCGGCTTTCCCGAAGCCGTCGAGCAGCTCGCCCATCACTGCGGCCTGGAAGTGCCCCGCGAGGAGCAGAGCCCGGCCCAGAAAGAGAGGGCCCAGGAGCGCAAGAGCATCTACAGCCTGCTGGAGCAGGCCGACCGCTACTACCGGCTGCAGCTGCGCCAGCACCCCAAGCGGATGGAAGCGGTGGACTACCTCAAGCGCCGGGGCCTGGACGGGCATATTGCCCGGGACTACGGTATTGGTTACGCCCCACCGGGCTGGGACAACCTGCTGAAAACCCTCGGCATCGGCGAACAGGAACGCCACCTGCTGACCGAGGGCGGCATGCTGATCCACCAGCCGGACCAGAACAAACGCTACGACCGCTTCCGCCACCGCATCATGTTTCCCATCCGGGACCTGCGCGGGCGGGTGATCGGCTTTGGCGGCCGGGTGCTGGGCGATGACAAACCCAAGTACCTGAACTCCCCGGAAACCCCGGTGTTCCACAAGGGCCGAGAGCTCTACGGCCTGTGGGAATGGCGGCAAAGCCGCGACCGCAGCGACCGCCTCTATGTAGTGGAGGGCTACATGGACGTGAT